>NZ_JACJDX010000007.1:0-295730 GCF_014163775.1 Shewanella sp. SR43-8
CCAATGATGAACATCCACTTTAAACTCATTCGGCACCACTTTAAGCATATTCAGTTCAACTTGATCGACATTTTTGCCTGGGGCAAATTTAGTCCGGTTTGCTAACCTAAAAATATGCGTGTCAACGGCAATGGTTGGCCAACCAAAAGCGGTATTGAGTACTACATTGGCCGTTTTTCGTCCCACTCCAGGTAAAGCTTCTAATGCTTCTCGATTTTCGGGTACTTCACCAGCATGTAAATCAATCAGCATTTTACAGGCGTTAATCACATTAATGGCTTTGTTATTGTATAAGCCAATGGTTTTAATATATTGCTTGAGCCCGTCAACGCCTAAGTCGTAGATTGCTTGAGGCGTATTGGCAATTGGAAACAATTTATCAGTGGCTTTATTGACACTGACGTCAGTTGCTTGTGCTGATAATGTGACCGCAACTAAGAGCTCAAATGGACTGGAAAAATTAAGTTCGGTCTCAGGTTTAGGGTTATTGTCCCTTAATCGGCAGAGAATTTGATGGCGTTTATCTTTATTCATAATAATCGGTCAATTTATCGTTAAGTTAACGGCCGCTGTCGGTTAACAGCGGTTGAGTATTAGTTGACTTTAGTGATCCGAGCCCGCGTAACACCAACTACTTCAGCTTTAGGTTGCATGGCTTTTACTCGGCTGTCGATGACATTTTTAAGGGCGATTAGTAATCCCATGCCAATGAATGCTCCTGGCGGTAACATGGCCAATAAAAATGGCGTGTCTACCTGCCATACATGAATGGTCAAGACACTGGCCCAATCACCTAATAATAGATCTGCACCGTCAAAAAGAGTCCCTTGACCAATGAGTTCACGGCTTGCACCTAACACTACCAATACTGCGGTAAATCCCAAGCCCATCATCAATCCATCGAACGTCGAGTGGGCTAATGAATTACGCGATGCAAATGCTTCAGCGCGACCTATGATGACGCAGTTAGTGACGATCAAGGGTAAGAAAATACCTAATGATAAATATAAATTATAGGCATAAGCGTTAATCAGTAATTGCACACAAGTCACCAGTGCAGCAATGATCATCACAAATACCGGGATTCGAATTTCTTTAGGAACAAAATCGCGCACTAAAGAGACTAAAATATTTGATCCAACTAATACCAACAAAGTGGCCACACCTAAACCTAACGCGTTAGTAATGGTGGCAGTAACGGCAAGTAGTGGACATAGGCCTAAGAGTTGCACTAACCCTGGATTGTTTTTCCATAGCCCTTGAGCGGCTATTTCACGATAATTACTCATGGCTGGCCTCACAGGCATAATGACTTTGGTACAGTGTTTGACGATGTTGTTCAATAAACGTCATCGCTTTAGTAATGGCTTTAACATAAGCGCGCGGAGTAATGGTTGCACCGGTAAATTGATCAAACTGGCCACCGTCTTTTTTTACTTTCCACATGCTGGTGTTGTCTTTAAATAATTTGCCACTGAAATGGGTCACCCAATCAGATTTACGAAGATCGATTTTATCACCTAACCCAGGAGTCTCTTGATGGGAAAGGGTTCGCACACCTAATATTTCCCCTTGGTTATCAACGCCGATAATCAGTTTTATCTCGCCATTATAGCCATCTGGTGCAATTGCTTCTATTGCGATAGCGACAGGTTGATCACCCTGATAAGCAAGATATGCCGGTAAATCGGCTTCTGTGCCTAATAGTTCTGGCGAGTTAACCAAAATACATTGCTCACTGAGTACATTATCGTGTAACTGGGGCGGAATTATTTGGTTGAGAATCAAGGTTAATTGTTTTTGCTGTTGCAATGAAATCGTGTCGCTGGTTAACGCATGCACTAAGGCTACAAGACCTGTGCAACACAAGGCAAATAGGCCCAGTAAAAGACCATTTTTAATCATCGGGTTAGTGGTTAAAATAGACATAATTAATTTCCTGCTCGATGACCATAACTGCGAGGGCGAACATAATAATCGATAAATGGTGCGCACATATTCGCTAGTAACACTGCAAATGCGACAGCATCAGGATAGCCGCCAAATGTTCTTATTAAGTAAATAAGTAAGCCTATCATGGCGCCAAATATTAGACGACCACGAGTACTCGTTGCCGCAGTCACAGGGTCCGTGGCAATAAAAAATGCCGCCAGCATGGTTCCCCCAGAAAATAAATGCATCGTAGGGCTCACGAAGGTATCAGGGCTGATTAAAAAGCCAATACTGGCACAAACAAATAAGCTCAAAAGAATTGATCCGCTTATGTGCCAGCGGATCACCTTGAGCTTCAGCATGACTATGCCGCCAATGAGATAGGCGAGATTGACCCAAAACCAACCTTCGCCAACAGTGCCAGAAAAGATAGTCTTAGTCATACTTTCTGTTGTAGTCAGGCCCATCGACAGGTCGGTTTTTAGGGTATCTAGTGGCGTGGCCATCGTTGTGCCATCAATCGCAAGATGGAAATAGTCTGCAGCGTAGCCAGTGTTTAATTGAAAGATACTGTTGAACGTATGCAACATATCGGCGCTGTTGAGGGCTAATGTTTGCGGGGCAACCCATGATGTCATTTGCACTGGAAATGAGATCAACAGCAGTACGTATGCAGCCATAGCAGGGTTAAAGACATTATTGCCCAATCCACCATAGAGCTGCTTGACAATCACAATCGCAAATAATGTCCCGATAACGATCATCCACCAGGGTGCTAAAGGCGGAATTGCAACCGCCAGTAAGCTTGCCGTCACCAATGCGCTATTATCCGCTAAGATTGCCGTTATATTTTTGTGACGTAACTTTATTACTGCAGCTTCAGCGAGATAAGCTACTGTGATGGCGAGTAATAATTGAACTAAGGTACCATAGCCAAAATAATAGCTTTGTACAGCAATCCCGGGGATCAAGCATAGCGCAACGCGCTTCATCACTGTATTGGTTTGCGATGTTGAACTGACATGTGGTGATGAGGCAATTTTAAATGCCATAGTGGTTATTCCTCTTGCTTAGCACTGTTAGCGAGTTTCTTGGCTTTCGCTTTGGCGACAGCGGCGGCAATTTTGGCTTTTTTGTCATCAATAGGAGCTTCGCTATTGGTCATATCAACATCACTAGCGGTCTTAATCGCCTGATTGACGACGGTAGATGATACGGCTGACTCATCTGTTTGCGTCAACTCATTAGCTAATGCTGCTTTTTTAGCTTTTGCTTTAGCCACTGCGGCAGCGATTTTAGCTTTTTTGTCATCGACAGGAGCGGCATTAATACTGCTATCTGTTGCACTGGGGCTATTTATCGCTTCAGCCGCAACAGCACTACCAGGCTCAGCTGGGTTATCGGTTGCAGCCGATTCATTAGCTAACGCGGCTTTTTTGGCTTTTGCTTTAGCCACCGCAGCAGCGATTTTAGCTTTTTTGTCATCAACAGGAGCGACGTTAATACTGCTATCTGTTGCACTCGGGCTATTTATCGCCTCAGCCGTAACAGCACTATCAGACTCAGCAGGGTTATCGGTTGCAGCCGATTCATTAGCTAACGCGGCTTTTTTGGCTTTTGCTTTAGCCACCGCAGCAGCGATTTTAGCTTTTTTGTCATCGATAGGAGCGGCATTAATACTGCTATTTGTTGCACTCGGGTTATTTATCGCCTCAGCCGCAACAGCACTATCAGGCTCAGCTGGGTTATCGGTTGCAGCCGATTCATTAGCTAACGCGGCTTTTTTGGCTTTTGCTCGAGCTACCGCAGCGGCAATTTTTGCTTTCTTGTCGTCGATATTATCAGCGGAATGATCAGCAGTTGCCTCTGTGACATCAGCTTGCTTATCAGCTAAAGACTGAGCTGCAATAGCGGCTTTTTTAGCTTTAGCCCGCTCAATTGCTGCACTAACCGCGGTTTTCTTCGCGTCCGGACTGTCCACAGCTACACTTGGTGCATCGGTAATGTTTGTGTGTGTTGTGACTGAGTCCTTTGTCGCATCTGCTGTTTGAGCCTTTTTAGCAGCAATACGTGCCATTGCAGCGGCAACGGCATCTTTGTCGCTCGATTTCATATTCGCTTGGCGTTTAGCCGCCGCTTGCTTAGATTTTTCTTCTCGAGCCGTTTTTTCATCTTCAAGTCGTTGCAGGCGCACTTCAAAACGTTGTTTTGCTCTTTCAGCTTGTAGTTTTTCTTCTGCAGTATTTTTCAGCGCAGATTTAGCCACGCGATAGTATTCTACTAATGGAATATCACTTGGGCATACGTAACTGCAACAACCACATTCTATGCAGTCTTTTAAGTTAAAGCTGGCAGCCTTATCGTATTCTTCGGCCTTTGCATGCCAAAATAATTGCTGAGGTAGCAATAATGCCGGGCAGGCAACTGCACACTCACCACATCGAATACAGGCTTTCTCATCGGCGTCTGGGGCGATTTCAGCTTGGCTGGGGGTCAGTAAGCAGTTAGTACCTTTTAATATTGGCACATCGAGATCTGCTAGTGCGTATCCCATCATTGGGCCACCCACAATGACTTTTTGGCCATTATCTGGGGCAAAGTTGACTTGATTTAGAGCATCGGCCACCGTTGTTCCTATGCGAAGCCAATAGTTTCCTGGTTTTCCGACGCGTTCCCCAGTGAAAGTGACAACGCGTTCAATAAGTGGCTTACCTTGTAAAACGGCTTCTTGAATCGCATAGGCGGTACCGACGTTATGCATCACAATACCAAGTTGGGCTGGAATGGCTCCACTGGGTACTTCTTTACCGGTAATAATTTGAATCAGTTGTTTTTCACCGCCAGAAGGATACTTGGTCGGAATAACCGTGACGCGAATAATATCATTAGGCAATGTACTGCGAGTAATTGCCGCTTGCATCGCTTTTGCTGCTTCAGGTTTATTATCTTCAATAGCGATAACAATGCGCTGAGGATTGAGTAAGTGATGAATAATGCTGATCCCAGTTAAGATCTCATCACTGTAATCACGCATTAATCTGTCATCGGCGCTGATGTAGGGTTCACACTCGACACCATTAATGATCACTAAATCTATTTCACTGGCAGGGTTAAGTTTTACGTGGCTGGGAAACGCTGCGCCGCCCATACCCGCAATACCCGCTTGTTTAATTTTGTCTAAAATAGCCGACTTTGACAGTTGTTCAAGCTGGTTTGGTATTAATTCACACCAAGTATCTTGACCATCAGCTTCGATGATGCAGCTTAATACTGGCAATGTAGAAGCATGGTTACTGTTATGTTGCTCTATGGCGACAACCACACCAGAGGTAGGCGCGTGAACGGGTAAATAAGTAAAGCCAGCTCCTTCAGTGAGAGCTTGTCCTTTGAGTACGTGGTCACCCACCTTGACACTCATGGTCGCAAGTTGGCCGACAAGGGGAACCGGTACGACAAATCGCGATGGCAAGGGTAACGATGATATTACGCTTTGATTGGATAATGTTTTCAGTTCAGGTGGATGGATCCCGCCAGGAGAGCGCCACAAATGACCTTTATCTAATTGCTCTAATAACGTTAACACCGTTTATCCTCTTGCTGTTGATCGATTACGCTTATTGGAATTGCGCGTAATTTCCAATCCCAATTTTGTATAGTGGTTTCAACGGGGATCATGTCAATACAATCGACGGGACAAGGTTCAACGCATAAATCGCAGCCAGTACAATCTTTGGCAATCACGGTATGCATTAATTTTCCAGCCCCTAAAATAGCGTCGACTGGGCATGCTTGAATACATTTAGTACAGCCAATACATTCATCTTCGCGGATAAAAGCCACTTTTTTCACATTGGCTTGGGCTGCTTCCCCTAATGGTTCCGGTTCTACGCCCATGAGTTCGGCAATCTTTTCCATGGTAGCAGTACCACCAGGAGGGCATTTATTGATTTTATCACCATTGGCAATGGCTTCGGCGTAGGGCCGGCAACCCGGATAACCACATTGTCCACACTGAGTCTGTGGCAGCAGGGTGTCAACTTGATCAACAATAGGATTGCCTTCGACTTTAAATTTTTTCGATGCAAAGCCTAAAATGACTCCAAATGCTAACGCTAAAACGGTCAATATCGCTACAGCAATGAATATACTCGACAACATTAGTTAACCAGCCCCGCAAACCCCATAAAGGCTAATGACATTAAACCTGCAGTGATCATCGCAATCGCACCACCTTGAAAAGGTAAGGGCACGTCTGCTGCAGCCAAGCGCTCACGCATGGCTGAAAATAAAATTAACACTAGAGAAAAACCAACAGCAGCACCAAAACCATAAATAGCCGATTCAATAAAGTTATGGTCTTCATTAACGTTAAGCAATGCCACGCCTAATACCGCGCAATTGGTGGTAATAAGCGGTAGATAAATTCCCAAAGCACGATGTAGAGACGCGCTGGTTTTTTGCACCACCATTTCAGTGAACTGTACGACAACAGCAATCACTAAAATAAAGCTCATGGTGCGTAAATAGCTTAAGTCAAAAGGTTGCAGTAAAAATTCGTTGGTTAAATAACTCAGAATAGAAGCGAGGGTCAACACAAACGTGGTGGCCATTGACATGCCGACCGCCGACGCTAATTTGCTCGACACCCCCATAAAAGGGCATAGACCTAAGAATTTTACCAGAACGAAGTTATTTACCAGCACTGTGCCGATCAACAGGAGAAGATACTCTGTCATTGCTACAATTTTTTTGACCAATAGATACGAGTATTATCTTAGGTTTGGCGCCGATAAACAACGGATAAAAAATAAGGTTAAACATAAAATGTTTAACCTTAGAATAAAAGCGATATATTTACCGTATATTAACGTTGTTTTTACTGTTTATTTAACAATAACTCAGGTTTAGCAATATAATAACCTTGCATACCATCTACTAACAGTTTTTCTAACGTCAGCTTTTCGTCTTGTTTTTCAACCCCAGTAGCGATAACGCGGATACTGATGCGTTTAGCGATATCGACAATCATCCGGACAAAGAACTTATTATTATTGTCCTGTTCGATATTGTCACTGTAACTACTGTCTAACTTGATAAAATCAGGACGAACCTCTCGGAAAAATTTAAATGATGTAAAGCCTAAACCAAAGCGCTCGATAGCCACTTTTGCTCCAGCTTTGTGTATCTCGTTTACAAAATTATGGCTAGATTCTAAATTGGTTTGCATGCCTGATTCATTCAGTTCAAACACCAATCGAGCCGCTGTGCCTCGATTTTTAGTTAATATGTCTTTAAGCCACATGGTAAAACCGTCTTGATGTGCTGAAGAAGCACTGATATTAACTCCCATGTGGCCTGAAATGCTTGGGTTCTCACTCAACACCTTAATGGTTTGTGTCACGATCATTTTATCTAATTCAACACTCATCCCATATCGTTCAGCCATTGCAATAACAGTGGTCGTGGGTAAATGTTTACCTTCGACATTATAAAAGCGTGCTAATAATTCACGGTAAACTTCAGTCGCATTATTACAAGGTTGGATAGGTTGTTGATAAAACTTAATACTTCTTCGATTAATTAAGTCATCTATAGTGATTTTCCAATGTTCCGTGCTTATTTGCTCACTACCCGATAGTTTCTCTAATTGATAGTAACGATTTGGTCCCATTGTTTGCGCCACGCTGACGGCCGTATCGGCTAATGCCATCAATGCCAATGGCTCGTTACCTTGCTGATAGGGCACCATACCAGCATGTGCAATGGAATCACTTTTAGTTGTTTGAGCATATTCATCTAAGTGGCGTTTAAGGTGTTCTAAAAATCGTTCGCCTTCTTTAAGTGAAATGCTGTCAATAAAAATAGCAAAATCACCACTTGAGATTCTAAAGCACTCACTCATTCCAAGATTAGCTAGCGATTTTCGAATACAGGTTGCCAATTTTGCTAAATAATCATCTCCAGCCGCACGTCCATGCAACTGATTGATGCTTGCCAGTTCAGCAGCCTTAACGACTATGAGTACACCATACTGTTGCTTATCCGTTTTATTAATTGCTTCAATATGTTGTGTAAAACGTTGTCGAGTTGAAAATCCACTGACGGGATCTTGATATGCGGCTTTAGTTAACTGTTCATTCTCTTTTCTGACACGATCTAAGTTGAGCTTTAATTGGCTGCGACAAATTTCCAGTGTATTACCCAGAGGTCTTAAAACACCTGGAAAGCGCGATTTCTCAATGGCGAGGAAGGATAAATCAGGAATATGAGAGATGTATTCGGCAGCATAGTTGATTCTTCGGCGGTGTAGTTGCATCAGCAATGCAAATAACAACATCAATGACACATAAGCGATAATCAATAAGGTTGCTGTCTGTTGTAAATCATCAAAACTGGCTGATAATACGCTCGCGGTATCTAATCTAACTTGTAAGCGACCGTCAGGAAAATTTTGTACATGACCTAATTCAATATTGAAGATTTCACTGGCGAAATCTCCCGCTGGGCGAAGTAAGCTGCCATGAGTAAAATTGTTATTATTATCAGTTTTATCAATATACTGAAAAAACTGAAACGAAAATTTTTCAGACATAAGCTGGTATAGTGCTTCGCCACTCCCTTGCCACTGATCAATAGTTTGCACGTATTGCTGATAATTAACCCGTGCAATTTCACCTTGTTGTTGAACTTCATTATTTTCCACCGTAAAAATTCGGAAAATTAATAAACCGAAAACGATAAAAAGAACAAGCTGAAAGGATTTCGATAAGCCCATAAAACATCTATTCCTTGAGTATGTTTGGTTAAACTTGCTCGTTCTGGCACAAACCTTGTGCTGCAGTGGTTCGAATGTCGTTTTTTAACCAAAAGTAAAATGCGCTATATAGTTTGTATAATAACCAATAATATCATAGCAGAAATGAGATTAAATAATGATTAATCTAAGGTTATATTTCCGATAGAAAATTTAACGATTTTAATCACAAAAATTTTAACATAAATGACCAATGATAAAGGATCATCAATGACTAATAAGATATTGAATTACATGGGAGGTTCGTAGGAGGGGAGTTTTAGCTGTGCGATGAAGTTAATAATAATGGCTCCCCAGACTGGACTCGAACCAGTGACATACGGATTAACAGTCCGCCGTTCTACCAACTGAACTACTGGGGAATTATTATTACTTATTTTAGACTTTGAAATGGCTCCCCAAACTGGACTTGAACCAGTGACATACGGATTAACAGTCCGCCGTTCTACCAACTGAACTATTGGGGAAGCGTATTATTTCAAATATGTTATCTCGATGGCTCCCCAAACTGGACTTGAACCAGTGACATACGGATTAACAGTCCGCCGTTCTACCAACTGAACTATTGGGGAATCGTTTCGATAACAGTAAATATTGGCTCCCCAAACTGGACTCGAACCAGTGACATACGGATTAACAGTCCGCCGTTCTACCAACTGAACTATTGGGGAATTATATTTACATCTCAACTTACTTTTACTAAATGGCTCCCCAGACTGGACTCGAACCAGTGACATACGGATTAACAGTCCGCCGTTCTACCAACTGAACTACTGGGGAAGCGTTTTTAGCAATGTATTGCTGAGAACGGAGCGCATAGTAAAACGCTCTGGTAACTGAGTCAACTCGAGTTATAAAAAAAAACGCATTTATGTGACTAATTGGTTACCAAACACACATCGTGAACGACTTTTGCTCGTTTGTGGTGATATTTTGACAATGAAAACAAAATTAATCACTTACTCATAAAATGGATTGTCGAACACTAACGATGCTGTTTATGTCAATTTCTTTGGGGAGTAGGTAGTTTGTGGTTGAAATTTGTTCGACTGACTTGATTTGTCTCTTTGTAAAAGAATGTGGCACAAGTTTTAGCGACAAAGTCTCTCAATAAGCATATATCGAGCAATAAATTGTTCGTTGATACATTAGACTACTTAGCTAATCTCTTGAGATCACGTTTGTGGTCACTTTTACTGTAGCACCGCTCACTCATGACGCTCAACTCCATCTGATGATTTCCATCTTGATGCCTCATCATATTAAAGTGATTATTCAAGTGCTGATATTTCGGCTAAGAGCTAGCTCAGTTTAACTAATGTATTTAAGAGAATGAACATTAACATTAATGAAATGGGTATCGAAAGTAGATGACTCAGAGATGGGATCGCAAGCTTGATCGATATTCAATCGATTGCTAAAGTAATTGTAGATTATCGAATTTAGCTATTCTTGACCCAATAGGTGAACTATTGTCGCTATCTTTCGTATTAATATGCAAATGTAATTAAATTTCATCACAAATTTCTTACGCTTTTATGAAACTCACTTGGTCGCTACCCCGCAGCAGTATTGAACTTTATTGACTTATCCACTAAATCTGTGGATAAACTTGTGGACTTCTTATGTAAATGAGCGGCAACCCCTTATTGCGCTTGAGTCGGACTTAAATTGGTACAATTATTTAGCGATAAGTTAAGTTGTATTTAATCAACTAGATACAAAAATCAATAACTTTCTTTTGTCACTGTTCTCTCAGTTGCAAAATTGTAATCTCTTTGGACAGTAGATTGTGTATTAAATTATGATTTAAGTTAGTTTTTCGGCGTATTACAGTGATTTAATCATGACCTTATCCATTTGTTTATAACTTTCACTTTAGGATCTTTATTTTGTCACATTACAGTGCTTAGTCGCTGATAGTGATCTGAATAAAACATGCCCCAATTAATGGCTATAATGCGCTTTTAGGATTCATTTGGGCATAGCTTTAAATGATAAGAGAAGCTGTGCAATGATATTTTATATCGCCATTTGCTTGTTTTTGGGTATATCATAAACAGTTAATTAAAATAGGAAGCCGTGTTGTGTCAGAGTCCGTTTTTTCCCTAGAATCTAAATTTGAACCCGCCGGCGATCAACCTACAGCGATAAAAAAATTAGTTGATGGTTTAGAATCCGGTGTGGCTAGCCAAACGCTACTCGGCGTTACTGGATCAGGTAAAACATACACAATCGCCAATGTCATTAAGCAAATGGGGCGGCCAACTATCATCATGGCGCCTAACAAAACCCTTGCTGCCCAGCTCTATGGTGAGATGAAAGAGTTTTTTCCACATAATGCGGTTGAATATTTTGTATCCTACTACGATTACTATCAACCTGAAGCCTATGTTCCTGCGTCTAACACCTTTATAGAAAAAGATGCATCTGTGAATGCTCACATAGAGCAAATGCGTCTATCGGCCACTAAAGCGCTTTTAGAGCGTAAAGATGTGGTGCTCATCGCCTCGGTATCAGCTATATACGGTTTAGGTGATCCCGACTCTTATATGAAGATGCTATTACATTTGCGCCAAGGTGATTTTATGGGGCAACGGGACATCCTTATCCGACTCAGTGAATTGCAATACAAACGCAATGATATTGAATTACAACGCGGCACATATCGAGTTCGTGGTGAAGTGATTGATATTTTTCCGGCAGAATCTGAACGTGAAGCGATTCGAATTGAATTATTTGACGATGAAATAGAACGTTTAAGCGAATTTGATCCTTTGACTGGACAGATTAACAAGCGCATCGCACGCACCACTATTTATCCTAAAACCCACTATGTTACCCCGCGAGAAAAAATTCTTGCCGCCACGGAAGAGATAAAGGAAGAGCTACGAGAACGCCGTCAGTATTTACTTGATAACAATAAATTGATTGAAGCTCAGCGGATCACTGAACGGGTTCAATATGACATTGAAATGATGGTCGAGCTGGGTTACTGCTCTGGAATTGAAAATTACTCGCGATATTTATCCGGTCGATCATCTGGAGATGGTCCACCAACATTACTTGATTACCTTCCTGCAGATGGTTTACTGATCATTGATGAATCACATGTCACAGTGCCGCAAATTGGCGCTATGTACAAAGGTGACCGAAGCCGAAAAATGAACTTAGTAGAGTATGGCTTTCGATTACCATCTGCATTGGATAATCGGCCATTGATGTTCGAAGAGTTTGAGCGATTAATGCCGCAAACTATTTTTGTTTCGGCGACACCTAGTTTATATGAACTTGAAAAAAGTACCGGAGAGATAGCAGAGCAGGTGGTAAGGCCTACGGGATTGCTCGACCCTGTTTTAGAAGTGCGTCCTGTGGGTATCCAAGTTGACGATTTATTGTCTGAGATCCACAAACGTGTGGCGGTGAATGAAAGGGTGCTGGTTACCACATTGACCAAACGGATGTCAGAAGATCTGAGTGAATACCTTGATGAACATGGCATAAAAGTGCGCTATCTGCATTCTGACATTGATACCGTTGAGCGGGTTGAGATTATCCGAGATTTACGTTTAGGGCGTTTTGACGTACTGATTGGGATTAACTTATTACGTGAGGGCTTAGATTTACCAGAAGTATCATTAGTCTGTATTTTAGATGCCGATAAAGAGGGTTTTTTACGTTCCGAACGCTCACTTATCCAAACCATTGGTCGTGCGGCCCGTAATGTTAACGGCAAAGTTATTTTATATGCAGATCGCATAACCAACTCAATGGCTAAAGCCATGGGGGAAACGGAACGTCGACGCGAAAAACAACATCTACACAATGTGGCCAATGGGATTGTGCCGCGAGGTGTGGTGAAAAGTATTACAGATGTGATGGATGTTGGTGATAGCAACTTCAGTAAAGGTACACGTAAAAATCACTCTAAATTTGCTGAAGTCGCAGAAGAGCGCGCTAAATACACCAGTATTGCTGATTTGAGTCATCAAATTGATAAACTTGAAAAACAAATGCACGAACATGCTAAAAATTTAGAGTTTGAGCAAGCCGCTGCTGTGCGTGACGACGTTAAACATTTACGAGACCTGATCATTGTTAATAGCTAACAAGTTCAAAATATAATCCCTGTCTGCTGCCAGACGGGGAAGAGTCTCATGTGATCACAAACAACTGCATCGGCAAATTATTCTAAAACTGCTAATAAAAAAACGCGCCAATTGGCGCGTTTTTGTTGTTGCATATTATTGAGCTAATTAGAAACTGGCTGAGCGTGGGGCACGTGGGAACGGGATAACATCACGAATGTTGTTAACGCCAGTAACGTACGATACCAAACGTTCAAAACCTAGACCAAAGCCTGCATGAGGTACTGTGCCATAGCGACGTAAGTCGCGATACCACCAGTAATCTTCTTGGCTTAAATCCATTTCAGCTAAACGCTTATCAAGCACGTCTAAACGCTCTTCACGTTGCGCACCACCGATGATCTCACCAATGCCTGGTGCTAACACGTCCATAGCGGCAACTGTCTTGCCGTCATCATTTAAGCGCATGTAGAAAGCTTTAATGTCTTTCGGGTAGTTTTTTACTACCACAGGTGCTTTAAAGTGTTCTTCAGCTAAGTAGCGTTCGTGCTCAGACTGTAGATCGATACCCCATTCGACTGCGAATTCAAACTTCTTACCGCAGTTTTTAAGGATTTCAACCGCATCAGTGTAATCCACTTGGGCGAAATCACTGCTCACAAAGGCTTGTAAACGTTCAATAACGGTTTTATCAATACGCTCATTAAAGAAGGTTAAGTCATCCATACGCTCTTCAAGTACCGCACTGAAAGCGAACTTAAGCATTTTTTCCGCTAACTCAGCCGCATCGTCTAATGTAGCAAACGCCACTTCAGGCTCAACCATCCAGAATTCTGCAAGATGGCGAGTTGTGTTGGAGTTTTCAGCACGGAAAGTCGGGCCAAAGGTATACACTTTGGATAATGCACAAGCATAGGTTTCTGCGTTCAACTGACCCGATACGGTTAAGAATGCTTCTTTACCGAAAAAATCTTTATCGTAATCAACTTTACCTGCGTCAGTACGTGGAAGATTTTCCATGTCTAATGTCGACACGCGGAACATTTCACCTGCGCCTTCACAATCAGAAGCGGTAATAAGTGGGGTAGATACCCAGATAAAACCTTCTTGGTGATAGAAACGATGGATTGCTTGCGATAAACAGTTACGAACTCGAGCTACAGCACCAATAATATTGGTACGTGGGCGTAAATGGGCGAGTTCACGAAGATGCTCAATAGAATGACGTTTAGCCGACATTGGATAAGTATCTGGATCATCAACAAATCCAGTCACTACGATTTCAGATACTTGTAATTCAAATGCTTGGCCGGCACCTGGAGAGGCTACCACTTCACCTGTCATCACAACAGAGCAGCCTGCAGTCAATTTCAATACATCGTCATTGTAATTGGCTAGGCTATTTGGCACGACACCTTGAATAGGGTCGAAACATGAACCGTCATAAACGGCCAAGAAAGAGATACCCGCTTTTGAATCACGACGAGTTCTTACCCAGCCACGTATAGTGACATGTGAACCAACGGCGTGTTCAGCTTTAAATACAGAAGCGACAGATGCAATGCTCATTGTTGCTTTATTCTCCAACGTATAGAATATAAATGTAAAATTTGGGTTTATCTTACCTTGCTGGTGGCTTTTCTCAAGCTGAAAACGCTATTCTATAAAGATTATTGTGATACTTTTGAGTAAGTCGATTAAATATTTGGCGAATTAGCCTCGTATTCTCTCGTTAACCAAGGAAAAGGCCATGTCTCGTTTAGGTATTATACAAGTGGTGTTGACTATTTTGTCATTATTAGGCTGGAGCTTAGCCATTTATGCATTGATTATCTTTGGCGAAGCCAGACCCGATAGAGCCGTAGGGTACTTTTTGAGCAAGGGCGCCACGGTCCGCTTAAACTGGGATCCACAGTTAACCATTAAATTAGAATACCTAATTTGGTGGTGTGCCGGTGTTAGTTTTCTCAACCTGCTGGTAAATTTTTATGCTAAGGCCACTACGCGCATAGGGTTTTGGGTTAATATTCCGTTGTTGTTTTTGGTGTCAGTGTCTGCGGGTTTGTACATTCGTTACGTGGTGTAGATGTGTTGATTAATGCTCATGCAGAAGCCAATAAAAGTGGTTATCATTTGGGTGTTGAATTGGATTTTTATTTAAATCGCCAATGTTATAGGCTTAATTGACATCGATATGACGACACAATAAGTCGATAATGGCGGCGGTAACCCCCCAAATAAACTTGTCTTCAAAAGGCATAAAGTGAACTTGATACCTTGCCCCATGACGGTAATGAAACATGTTATGGCGGTTGCTGCGCTCAATAAAAAAATTGAGTGGTACCAAAAAGCAATCTTCAACCTCACCAGGATCTAGCACCAATTCAAAAGGCTGCTTTACCATCGCCACCACAGGGGTAATTTCAAAACCAGTAAAGGTTTTGTGCGCAGGAAAAATCCCTAGAATATCGACATTTTCAGGCTGTAATCCTATTTCTTCGTGCGCTTCGCGCAGTGCCGTATGAATAATATCCCTATCATTTGGCTCAACTTTACCGCCAGGAAAGCTGATTTGACCAGGATGGTGACGTAAATGCATAGGACGCCGAGTTAACATAATATGCAGTTGCTGATCGACTTCCATTACTGCAATTAACACCGCGGCTTGACGACCAAGATATGATTTGGGCGCAGAAGTGATGGTTGAGCGCAGCCGATGTAAGTTATAGCGTAAAGTGAATTCGTGTTTATTCATTGGTAACGTCTGGATCCTATTCATTATATCAGGCTGTTTTAGTCGTAAATAGTCACAATCATTCGATGGTATCTACCAAAGCTTAACCAGCATAACGGAGCCATTTAATGGTGGCATTTTACCACAATGCTCGATATGAGTGGGCTTAGATATCTTATAGAAAAACAACACCTGTTATAAATTTAATACCATGCAATACCCCGTCTATAGTAAATCAATATTTCGTTCCTATTTTATTAATCTTTCATCAATAGCAGGCAAATGCTATAGGTGGCTAATCAGTGGTCTACTGATGATCATTAATTCATCTGGAAGTCTCTTCTATTTAGCTGCGCTATTTTATGGCAATAGCAAAGCAAACTTTATGATGTTATGCACTTTTTTTGTATCTTCTGCACTATTTCTGTGCGATAACTAATCGCAGATGAGCGTCACAAGTAACAATATTTGTTAAATTGAATTTAATTAACCATCTGATTTATAAGTAATATGTTTTGTCATTTTACTGCCATTAATCTGTAGTCAATTTGTTATGATTAACTGGCATGGTAACTGCTGTATTTTCAGTAGTTAATTCACGCGAGGAGGACAAATATGGAGCTAGAAAAGTTACTGTATTTGCAAGGCGTAGGGGCAGAGTTTATCGATTGTTTCGGTAATCTTGTTCATATACCCGCTAAGGACAGGCAGGGTATTTTAACCACAATGTTGTTACCATCTTCAGGTCATCAACATGCTTTTAGCCGTCATAGCGAAGCGTTATGTCATCTCAATGAGTCTTATCATCAACCATTATCAGAGTCACAGGTTGCAGCTAAGATCAGCCAGCTCGATATCCAACCTTGGTTAAAGCCACTGCATAACTTTCAATGGTGTTTAATTGATAAGCCTCATGTTGATATTTACTTACCAGAGCGTGACTCAGGTGCTTTTAGCATCAAGATCCACAATGAAAATACACAATCTATCTCGATCTCTGCACAGGTCAATGACTGTATTGTTGTCGGTGAATACCATATTAACGGTCAGCGTTATTGTCAGTATCGTTTGTTTTTTGTTCACTCTAGTCTGCAGTTAGGATACTACTCATTGAGTTTATCTTTTATCAATGATCCAGCTCATCCTGATGTGTTGCGTGGGCAATTAATGGTCTCTCCATCTATGGCCTATCAAGGTCGTTTAGCACAAACAGATAAACAGTTTTGGGGACTGAATGCGCAGCTTTATGCATTACGCAATGATGCCCAATGGGGCATAGGCGATTTTGGCAATTTAGCCGAACTGATTGATTACGCGGCTCATGCTGGTGCTGATTTTATTCTGCTTAATCCACTTCATGCTTTAGACATCAGCCAGCCAGATAATCCCAGCCCATATAGCCCAACCGATCGTCGTCGTTTAAATCCCTTATACATACAAATTGAAGCCGTTGGTGAATATAACGCCCTTGATGGGGAGTTATTATCACAAAAATGGCAACAAAAAAGACAGATCCTCAATCAAGCTCATTTGATTAACTATGATGAAGTTCAGCAGTTAAAATATGCTGCATTTGAAAAACTGTATCAAATATTTTGCTTGGACCATGTTAAGTATGAAACCCCCAGATTTAAAGAGTATTTGGCATTCATAGAACAAGATAACGTTGCATTAATGCAATTTGTCGCCATGGAATTGAAATTAGCATCTAAAAATTTCACTCATGATGCTGGGTTTTATTTATATTTACAGTTCATTGCCAATGAGCAATTACAAGCTTGTCAGCTTAATGCGAAGCAGTGCGGCATGAGTATTGGACTGATCCGTGATTTAGCTGTTGGTGCCATTAGCCATGGGGCGGAGGTGAGTGCAAATGTTGATTTTTTTTGCGATAACGCCAGTATCGGCGCGCCGCCAGATCCGTTTGCCGAGCAAGGCCAAAATTGGGGCTTAACTCCATTTGATCCTGTTAAATTAAAACAACATGACTTTAGTCACTTTATCCAACTGGTTCGCAGTAATATGCAAAGTTGCGGAGCTTTGAGGATCGACCATGTCATGGGGTTGCTGCGTCTATGGTGGTGGCCGTTACAGGACGATTTAGGCAATGGCAGCTATGTCTATTACCCGCTTGAAACCTTATTAGCTATTGTGTGTTTAGAAAGCCAACGGGCGCGTTGTGTTGTTATTGGTGAGGACTTAGGCATAGTTCCGCCAGAAATAGTGGCTTGTTTGCGTGACGCGGGTATTTTTTCGAACGAATTATTCTATTTCTGTAAAGATTATCACGGCTTCAAGTCTCCACAAGAACACAAGCGCCAGAGCTTGATGATGCTAGCTAATCATGATGTTCCTACATTATTTGCCTGGTGGTCTGGCGACGATTTACGTCTACGACGTCAGCTTAATTTGATCGAAACCGATGATAAATTACAGCAGCTTTTAGCGCAGCGTCAGCAAGAAAAAATACAATTAGTCGATTTACTTATCCGCGAACATGGGTTTGAGTTACCACTGCCCACATCTTCAGTGGATGAATTAGAGTTTGACAGTGTGTTACTGGCTTGGATAAGTGTTGCCGCCAAAGGCAATGCACAATTGTTTAGTGTGCAATTAAGTGACTTAGTCGCTGATAAGCATGGGGTTAATATTCCTGGTACTTGGAAAGAGTTCCCTAACTGGCAGCGCAGGTTACCTTTGTCTATTAAGCAAATGTCCCAAAGTCCTAAAGTACAACAACGTCTTGAAGCGATAGCTTGTGCACGACAACCTCGCAGCAACGCCCGAAGCAGCGTTAGTGCTGTAAACATTCCCTCATCCGATACACTCGGCCATTAATGGATCACTGATTATGACTGTAGCGACCCCGTATTTTCAGCAAGATAGTGAAATAGCCTTATTAAATGGTGAGTACACTGACGTGTTTTCATTACTTGGTATGCACAGTAGTAGTGATAATAAAGGATTAATTGTTCGTTGCTTACTTCCCGGTGCACTGAGTATCGATGTGTTAAACGCAAAAGATCTCCGTAAAGTGGCCAGTCTTGAACAGGTTAATCAGCAAGGTTTGTTTGCCGGTAAAATGGGCCGCAGAGTGAAACCTTTTGCTTACTTATTGCGAGTGCAATACCCATTGTGTGAACAGCTCATCAATGATCCTTATCAGTTTGATAGTTTACTCAATCCTGATGATGTGTATTTATTCGGTGAAGGTAGTCAGTTACAAACTTATCATTTTCAAGGGGCTAACTGGCGCGAGCATCATGATGTTAAAGGTGTGCATTTTTGTGTGTGGGCGCCAAATGCCAAGCAAGTGGCTGTGGTGGGCGATTTTAACTTATGGGACAAAAAACGCCATGTGTTGCGCCACCATCCTGCGAGTGGGTTGTGGGATATTTTTATTGCAGATGTTGAACCTGATCAACACTATAAGTTCGCTATTTGCGATGTTCATGGCAATGAGATTATTAAATCTGATCCCTATGCCGTTGCCATGCAACCGTCGCCGCACAATGCGTCAAAAATCCCTAATTTTGATCATTATGACTGGCAAGATGGCGAATGGTTAACTGAACGAGCTAGCCGTGAGCCTCATGCTCAACCTATGTCTATTTATGAAGTGCAATTAGCCTCATGGCGTCGTAGTGGTGATGACGGTCAAGATTACACCGATTATTCACAGCTCATTGCCGAACTGGTGCCGTATGTCAAAGAAATGGGCTTTACCCATTTGCAATTGATGCCGATCAGTGAGTATCCATTTGACGGTTCTTGGGGTTATCAACCTGTCGGGTTATTTGCGCCTACCTATCGCTTTGGCGACGCTAATGGTCTCAAAGCCTTTATCGATGAATGCCATTTACAAGGTATTGCAGTATTGCTTGATTGGGTACCCGCACACTTTCCTCGAGATCCACACGGGCTGGTGAGATTTGATGGTAGCTGCTTATATGAACATGAAGATCCGCGCCGAGGTGAGCATCCTGATTGGGATACGCTAATTTATAATTATGGTCGCGCCGAAGTACGCAGTTTCTTATACAGCAACGCCTATTACTGGCTAAACGAATTCCATTTTGATGGTTTACGCCTTGATGCTGTGTCGTCGATGTTATATCTCGATTACAGCCGCACAGCCGACCAATGGATCCCCAATGAACTGGGTGGCCGAGAAAACCTTCAAGCTATCAGCTTTCTACAAGAGCTTAATGCGCGCATGTACCAATGTTTTCCTGGCATTAATATGATCGCTGAGGAATCAACTGCGTGGCCAGGCGTGACTCAAGCGACCAGTAATAACGGCTTAGGTTTTGGTTTTAAATGGAACATGGGCTGGATGAACGACACACTGCGTTACATCAGCAGCGATCCTTTGTTCAGACGTTATCACCATGGTGAGCTGACATTTAGCTTAGTGTATGCCTTTACCGAACAATTTATTTTGTCGCTTAGTCATGATGAAGTGGTCCACGGCAAGGGGTCGTTATTACATAAAATCCTCGGCGACGATTGGCAGAAATTTGCTACGTTACGCGCTTATTACGGTTTCATGTGGGCGCATCCGGGCAAAAAGTTATTGTTTATGGGCAATGAGTTTGCCCAGCGCAATGAGTGGAACCATAACCAGAGCCTTGACTGGCATTTATTAAACTATACGCCGCATCAAGGCGTGCAAGATTGGGTACGCGATCTCAATCAGTGTTATCAGCAATATCCTGCGTTATATCAACGCGATCATTACAGTGATGGTTTTCAATGGCTCGACTGCAATAATGCCGACGATAACATTTTAGTATTTTGTCGTTTTGGTATTGATAAACAACAACCTGTGGTGATTGTGGTCAACATGTCGCCACAGGTTTTTCACCACTTTAGAATTGGGGTGCCAACCGACCAGTCCTATAACGAAATACTTAATAGTGACCACCGTCATTATGGCGGCAGTCATGTTGTCAATGATGCAACGTTTGAAATACAAGCAACAGAATGGCAAGGCATGCCTTACAGCTTAGTGATTACAGTGCCACCACTGGGATGCAGTATTTGGGCACCGGAACCGCATGAGTTGCCATAATAGTGCAACATGTTAAAACAGCAGGGTTTGACTTCAAAAGGGCATGTTATGGGTATAAGCAGCGGTTATCCTTATCCACTAGGGGCGACAGTTGATAATAGCGGAGTGAATTTTTCGTTATTTTCAGCACATGCTACCAAAGTGGTGTTGTGTATCTTTGATGCCACGGGGGAAATTGAGGTTGCTCAGTACATTATGACTGAGAAAACACGGCAAATTTGGCACTGTCATCTAGCCAATGCTCAAGCTGGGCTTTTGTATGGTTACCGCGTTTTTGGGCCCTATCAACCGCAGCTTGGCCATCGTTTTAATCACCATAAATTGCTCCTCGACCCATATGCAAAAAAGCTGGTAGGAGAGCTAAAATACCATCCGGCAGTCTATGGTTATGACATTAATGCCCTTGATGAAGATTTGTCATTTGATACTCAAGACAGCGCGCCTTATTTACCCAAAGCGCAAGTGATCGATTATGAGTTTGTTAAAGACATTCCAATCGTACCGCTCAATATTAGTCTGGCTCGAAGCATTATCTATGAGACCCATGTAAAGGGGTTTACTCAACAACATCCACAGGTCGATGCAACAAAAAAAGGCACCTTTGCCGGCCTAGCGAGCAAGCCGATAGTCGATTACTTACAAAATGTTGGTATTACCAGCGTAGAGTTATTGCCCGTGCATGGCTTTTTCGATGAGCCTTTTTTGATTGAAAAAGGCCTCAATAACTATTGGGGCTATAACAGTATTGCCTTTATGGCGCCGCATTCTGCTTATTTATCTGATGAGGGGGATATTGCTGAGTTTAGGCAAATGGTCTCAACACTTCACGCAGCAGGGATTGAAGTGATCCTCGATGTGGTATTTAACCATACCGCCGAAGGAAACCATTTAGGGCCGACGTACAGTTTTCGCGGTATCGATAATGCCAGTTATTACCGTTTATTGCCTAATGATAAGCGCTTTAATATTAACGATACTGGTTGTGGTAACACCTTTAATCTTAATCATCCGCAAGTATTAATGTTAGTCATGGACTCTTTGCGTTATTGGGTCGAAATTATGGGCGTCGATGGGTTTCGATTTGATCTCGCCAGTTGTCTTGGCCGTGAGGCTTATGGTTTTGATCCCGGAAGTGGATTCTTTGATGCTATTACCCAAGACCCAGTATTATGCAAGGTTAAGCTCATTGCCGAGCCTTGGGATATCGGCCCTGGTGGTTATCAGCTCGGTAATTATCCCGTAGCATTCAGTGAATGGAATGATCGGTACCGTGATGCAATGCGCCGTTTTTGGCGTGGGGATAGTGGTTTATTACCTGAATTTGCCAAGCGATTTCATGGCTCGAGTGATTTCTTTGAACATAATGGCCGAGGCCCAGCGGCGAGTATTAATTTTATCACCAGTCACGATGGCTTTAGTCTACATGATTTGGTGAGCTACAACGATCGCCATAACTTGGCTAACGGTGAGGAAAACCGTGATGGTCATCAAGAAAACTGCAGTTACAACTATGGTATTGAAGGCGAATCTGCCGATGAAGCAATTAATGCCATTCGATCGCGACAAAAACGCAATTTATTAACCTGTTTATTGTTGTCTCAGGGCGTGCCCATGTTGTTGGCGGGTGATGAATCAAGTCAAACACAACAAGGCAATAATAACGCCTATTGCCAAGATAATCCTATCGGCTGGTTTGACTGGGAGCAAATAGATTGGTCGTTAGTGAATTTTACTGCGCAGTTGATAAGCTTGCGCAAACGTTTTCCTATGCTGTGTCACCAAGCTTTTATTCATAAACCAGAAGCCTTATTTGATAACGGTTTAGCTTGGTTTAACCGCCAAGGTGAGGTGATGAATAAATCAAATTGGTGTGAACATCATACCCGTACCTTAAGCGTGATTTTAACCGGTAATCTAGCGGATGCCGACATTGGTGCGGTGGCGGAAAGTACCGAAGCGTTATTATTGATGATTAATGTCGATGAGTTGCCCCACCAATTTACTCTGCCGCAATTACCCCATTTTCGCCATTGGCATTGCTTACTGCATACCCAAGAAAGTGAACCCGAAGTCGATGCTAATAAGCAAGTGAATGTAATCAGTCGTAGTTTAATGCTATTTCATACCGAATTTACTAGGAGTCATTGATGACCACAGCAAAAGATAACGCCAGTGTAAAAAAAACCACTGTGCGTGCCAGTCGCAGTAAAGCTAGCACTAAGGCGACAAGTAAAGAAAATGTCGTGGCGGCCTCGCAAGCTGACAAGGTCGGTAGTGCTCATCATGATCCTTGTGAACCCTGTGACAGTTTATCGGCATCACTTGCCCGACATATCCGCTACGGGTTATGTCGTGACGAACATGAACAACATGAGCTTTTTAATGCCGTGGCGCAAAGCGTTAAAGAACAAATGCTCGATAACTGGCGTCAAACACGGATTAAAGACAATCAATATCAACAAAAACAGGTCGCGTACTTATCACTTGAATTTCTAATGGGCCGAGCCCTAGGTAATGCATTGTTGAGTTTGGACATTACTGCTGATGCCCAACAGGTGTTAACCGATTACGCCACCAGCTTAGAAGATATTGAGCAAGTTGAACAAGATGCTGGTCTTGGTAATGGTGGACTTGGGCGCTTAGCGGCATGCTTTTTAGACAGTTGTGCGAGTTTAGACTTATCGGTTACTGGTTATGGGATTCGTTACCAATATGGCATGTTTGCGCAAAAGATTGTCGATGGTTATCAAGTAGAGCGTCCCGATCGCTGGTTACGTCATGGTAACCCATGGGAAGTTCGCCTCTCTAACCGTATTGTTAGCGTGCCTTTTTTCGGTCATACCGAAACTTATGTTGATAAGCATGGACATCGACATCATGTGTGGGCAGATACGCAAAACGTGTTAGCTGTCCCTTATGATATGCCAATCCCAGGGTTTAAGAATGGCCGCATCAATACGCTGCGTTTATGGAAAGCCGAAGCGAATGACGAATTTGATTTAGCCGAGTTTAACGAGGGCGATTATGCTGAAGCCGTTGCCACTAAAAATTTGGCTGAACAAATCACCATGGTGTTATACCCAAATGATTCGAGTGTGAATGGCAAAGAATTACGACTACGCCAGCAATACTTTTTATCATCAGCCAGTTTGCAAGATTTACTGGCCCGTTACGTTAGTCAATTTGGTGAAGACTTCAGCCAGTTTAGTGAACATAACGTGTTACAGCTTAATGATACTCACCCCAGCATTGCCGTACCTGAGTTAATGCGACTGTTACTGGATAAATACAGTTTGAGTTGGGATGCAGCATGGGCGATTACCAGTCAATCTATGGCCTATACCAATCATACTTTACTGCCCGAAGCGTTAGAGCGCTGGTCGGTACCTATGATGAAAAACATGTTGCCACGCATTGTCGAAATTATCTTCGAAATTAATGCTCGTTATTTAGAACAAGTGGCTCACCATTGGCCGGGAGATATTCAAAAGTTAGCCAGTATGTCGATTGTCGAAGAAGGCCCCGAGCAACATATTAGGATGGCATATTTAGCCATAGTCGCCAGTTTTTCAGTTAATGGTGTGGCGGGCTTGCATACTCAGTTACTCAAACAAGGGCTGTTTAATGACTTTTATCAATTGTGGCCCGATAAATTTAATAATAAAACCAACGGTGTTACCCCAAGGCGTTGGCTTGCGTATTGTAATCCTAAGTTATCGGCACTTATTTGCCGTCGTTTAGGTGATGAATGGATCAATGATTTATCTCGTCTTACCGCACTCAATGCTTTTAGCAGTGACAAGCAGTTCGTTAAAGAATGGGCGCAAATTAAGTTTGAAAATAAACAAGCGCTAAGCACATTTGTGAAGCAGCAATGCGATGTTGAGTTTGACCCACTAATGATGTTTGATGTGCAGGTGAAGCGTATTCATGAATATAAACGTCAGCTCCTGAATATCCTCCATGTGATTCATTTATATCGCCGTATTTTAAGTGGCGATACGCAGAATATGGTGCCACGCTGTGTACTCATAGGAGGCAAAGCCGCACCAGGTTACGCCATGGCCAAGCAAATTATTAAACTGGCTAATAATGTTGCTCATATGGTCAATTCCGATCCTTTGGTCACGCCATATTTGCGCATGGCATTTTTGCCCAACTATAACGTCAGTGCCATGGAAAAAATATGTCCAGGTACCGATTTATCTGAGCAAATATCAACAGCAGGTAAAGAGGCGTCGGGCACAGGAAACATGAAATTCATGATGAATGGAGCCTTAACGATTGGTACTTTAGATGGCGCCAATATTGAGATGCTGGAAGAGGTGGGTGATGATAATTTCTTCTTATTTGGTCTAGATGCTAACCAAGTCGCTCAAGCGCGGATAAATTATCAACCGCAACACATTGTTGAGCATTCAACAGCCCTTAATGGGGTCATGAGTATGCTAAAAAGTGGCCATTTTAATTTGGTCGAACCGGGTATTTTTAACGACATTATCGCTTCAATAATTGATCCTAATGATCAGTGGATGACCGCTGCTGATTTTGACAGTTATTGTTTAGCACAAGAGCAGGTCGCTAAGACGTATCTTGATCAAGATAGCTGGCAAAAAATAAGTATTCGAAATACTGCCGCCAGTGGGCGTTTTTCAAGCGACAACACCATAGCGGGCTACCGTGATGAAATATGGATGAAAAAGTAATACAAGGAAAGTGCAGCGACGCTGTAATTAACGTAAATCGTAGATTAATGTTTGTTTATTGGTGGCTAAGTTGAATAGCCAAATGGAGTCTGCTTATGAGTAATGTTCGTTATATTAGTAATTTAACTCGTGATACCTATGCGTTGATATTAGCGGGTGGTCGAGGTTCTCGGTTGTATGAATTAACCGACTGGCGTGCGAAACCTGCGCTTTATTTTGGTGGTAAGTATCGCATTATCGACTTTCCGTTATCAAACTGTATTAACTCAGGAATACGAAGAGTGGGAGTGGTGACGCAATATAAGTCACATTCTTTAATTCGACATGTTACTCGTGGCTGGGGTCATTTCAAAAAGGAACTAGGGGAATCGGTTGAGATTTTACCTGCGTCACAGCAAACATCTGGTAACTGGTATCAAGGTACTGCCGATGCGGTATTTCAAAATATTGACATTATTCGGCATGAAATCCCTAAGTATGTGATGATCTTATCTGGCGATCATATTTATCGTATGGATTATGCTGGTTTGCTCGCAGCTCATGCTGAGTCGGGTGCCGATATGACAGTGTGTTGTTTAGAAACCCCAATTGCAGAAGCGGCAGGTGCATTTGGGGTGATGGAAGTTGATAGTGATAATCGCGTCATTGGTTTTGAAGAAAAGCCCGCAGAGCCTAAGCCAACCCCAACTGATCCAGAAAAGTGTTTGGCCTCAATGGGCAACTAT
This sequence comes from Shewanella sp. SR43-8, assembly GCF_014163775.1. NCBI lineage: Bacteria > Pseudomonadati > Pseudomonadota > Gammaproteobacteria > Alteromonadales > Shewanellaceae > Shewanella > Shewanella sp. SR43-8. Next base: position 26,074 of record NZ_JACJDX010000007.1, read on the forward strand.
GTATTTAATACTAAATTTTTGTTCGAACAATTAAGAAAAGATGCCAATAACGAAAGCTCAGATCGTGATTTTGGCAAAGATATTATTCCGGCAATTATCAAAACACATAATGTGTTCGCGTTTCCTTTTACAACTTCAGTGTCTGATGAGCCAGCCTATTGGCGCGATGTGGGTACCTTAGATTCATTTTTCCAAGCGAATATGGAGTTATTGTCGCCAACACCAGCATTAAATTTATACGATGCTAAGTGGCCAATTTGGACATATCAGGAACAGCTTCCACCGGCTAAGTTTGTGTTTGATGATGATAATCGCCGCGGTATGGCAGTTGATTCAATCGTTTCCGGCGGTTGTATTATCTCTGGTGCTAAAGTGAAACGAAGCGTGCTATTTGACGAGGTGCGTGTGTGTTCTTATTCCTCAGTCAAAGATTCGGTATTATTACCCGATGTGGTGGTACTGAAGAATTGTAAAATAAAAAATGCCATTTTAGATCGGGGTTGTATTATTCCTGAAGGCATGTCGATTGGTTATAATCAAGAACATGACAAGGCGAGGGGTTTTAGGGTGTCAGAAAAAGGCATTACCTTGGTAACCCGCAAAATGTTAGGTTTAGCGGTTGGCTTTGAATAAGGATCCTAGATGACTCCTGCGAGTGTAAAACGAGTCCTGCTGGTGGCAGCAGAAAATGATGCACTGCATGGCGCTAAAGTTGGGGGCATGGCGGATGTCATCCGTGATTTGCCGCCAGCATTGGCACAATGCGGCGTAATAGCCGATGTGGCCATGCCAAATTATGGCTTCTTAGCGCAACATTATCATGCCGCACACATGGCTGATGTTGAAGTTGCTTTTGCCGGCCAGCGCCATACTGTAGCGGTTTATCGCTTACCAAGACCACAACATAAAGATGCCATCCTCAATGTGGCTGAAGATCAATGGGATGACGCGGTAGCTCAAATCTATCTATTTGATCATCCGCTATTTAATCACCAAGGCCAAGTGTATTGCAGTGGTTCGGCAGACAGACCGTTTGCCGAAGATGCAACCAAGTTTGCACTGTTTTCTCTTAGTGTGGCCACGTGCTTGGTGAATAAATTATTACCACAGTTTGAGGTGTTGCATTTACATGACTGGCACAGTGCAATGGTTGCCATGCTGCGTGGATGCGTAGATGATTTTTCTGCGCTGAGAGCATTACCTTGTGTGTTTACCATTCACAATTTGGCCTTACAAGGGATCCGGCCTTTTATTGGCGATGATTCATCGTTTGCCCATTGGTTTCCGCAATATGTGGGTAAATTAAACCTTATTGCCGATACCAGTATATTTGACCCTCGTTACAGCAATTGTGTTAATCCGATGCGCATGGGCATTGTACTCAGTGACAAAGTGCATTTAGTGTCGCCCAGTTATGCGCAAGAGGTGTTAATGCCATCTGACTATCACAAAGGCTTTTTTGGTGGCGAAGGGTTAGAGGCCGATTTAGTGGTTAAGTCTTTGCAAGGTAATGTGGTTGGGATCATTAATGGCTGCGTTTATGATGATGTTAGCCATAAATCCAATCAAGCCCAGCCTACTCAGCAGAGCGAGTATTGGGCGTTATTACTTCAAGCTGAGAATGCCGTCATTAAGTGGCAAACTAAAACAAGCCAGCTGAGTGTATTAGACTCAATTGCGTTAACACGGATCAGTCAATCTAAGCAGACTATATTAGCCGACTATCATCACTTAACCGCCTTAAAAAGCAGTGTGTCAGATGATGAGCAACGATTTTTACTGACCTCAGTTGGGCGTTTAACAGAACAAAAAGTGCTGATTCTGTTGCAGCCTTTTAACCCAACTCACGCCACTAAAATTCATTCCTCGGCGAAAACAGTGTTAGAGGCTATTCTCGAATCACTCAAGAAACATCAACCTAATGGCGTGTTTATGTTACTTGGTAGTGGTGATGTGAATATTGCTAATGCATTACAAGCTACCGCAGCACGTTATGATAACTTTGTGTTTTTACATGGTTATGACGAAGCTTTATCTGAGCAACTTTATCGCTTGGGCAGCTTGTTTTTAATGCCCAGTTCATTTGAGCCTTGCGGGATCAGTCAAATGCTCGCGATGCGGGCAGGCCAACCATGCTTAGTTCATGGCGTCGGGGGGCTCAATGATACGATTGAAGATAATGTCAGTGGCTGGGTATTTAACGGTGCAACATTGGCGGCACAAGGTGAAGCCTTGGTTGAGCGTTTTACTCAAGTGCTCGAGTTATTTGGCAGTGATACTTGGAAGCAAGTGAAACAAAATGCCGCCAAACAACGATTTACCTGGGATGAGGTTGCTAAACAGTATATTGAAAAGTTATATGTGAGCAATTGAGCTGTCCAGTCAGTGTCCAAGCCAATCATATTGGATAATGTGACTAGGTAGCACCCAACCGGTTACTCAAATTATTAGCAAATGAGTAGTAGGCAGCTCTTGGCACTCTTTGTATTGATAGCCGCAATTGCTCAATTAGCCAATAAAAAAGCCAATCAAATTGATTGGCTTTTTTGTCTTCCAATAACCACTTAAACTTGACCTGGTAAATAGCTGATGACTTTATATGGTGCACTTTATGTCGAAGCGTTGTGCTGAGCCATCGAACGATGTTGTCCGTTTGATGACTCATGAGTCAGCTGCTGATATCGTGCTATGACCAATAAAGATACCGTCTTGTGTTACTAGTTTAGTGACTAATAGGTATAGCGAAGATCCAAGTAATAGTAACCACCATTAAACCCAAATGGAGTATTGGTGAGCGGGTATATGAAAATTCCGTTAAAGTTATTATCCTCAGGACGTTTCTCTGGATAAGTATCAAACAGGTTTTGTACCCCTAAGGTGACGGCTAGATTATCGGTTGCACGGTAACGAGTACTTAAATCTGTGGTCCATCTTGAGCCATATTCCACTTCACTTGATGAATAACCCACAGTGTAGTTTCCGAAATAACTGAAACGTAAGTTGGTAGTGAAGTCGTCATACTGATGCGTAAAGCCAATGTTAGCAGTGTTTTTAGGATTGGCTTCAGTCATGCGAACAACTTCAATATTATCAAATAGCTCGTCTTCTAATCCATTGAGGATTGAAGGCAACGAAATGGACTCAATTTCAGTTTCTTTGTATGAGTAGGCTAGGTTGGCTTTTAAATCGCCAAATTCACCAAGGTCTATCCCTTGAGTAATAACTAAGTCGACACCTTGAGTTTTAGTATCAACCGCATTCATAAAGAAGCGAGCCGAGTCGGCATTAGTGCCTTCAAGGATAGCGGCAATCGCCGGTGAACTTTCTTTATCTATAGCGCCTGATAAAATGATTCTGTCATCGACATTAATTTCATAAGCATCTAACGTAACTGCAAAACCATTATTACCCGTGTAAACAATACCTGCACTATAAGAATGTGATTGTTCAGCTTTAAGATCTGGAATACCTAGCTCTGATCTGATCGGCGATAACTGATTAAAGGTGCCTGATTCTCTAGGAATAAACTCACCAGTGACTGGATCGGGATCAAAAAAGGTCGATACGTTAGTAAAATACAGTTGCTGCACACTGGGTGCACGGAACCCCGTGTCGGTGGTTAACCTAAGTGCCAGACTGTCCGTCAGCTCATAACGGCCAGATAGCTTCCAGCTGGTGTTGCTACCAAAGTCAGAATAATCTTCATAACGCACAGCTGCTGCCCAATAAAAATCTTCGGTGAGTTGGTTTTCAAGTTCAATATACAGTCCGAGGTTAGTGCGGTCTTCATCGACTTCAGACTCTTTGGTAAAACCACCAAAACCTTGGCTACCGCCAGATTTCCCTTGGTAATCGCCTTTGATATACGACTCTTCTTGGCCTGCATCAATTTGATAGCCACTTTGACGCCATGTCACGCCCATCGCGACTAATAAGTCTGAGTCATTAGCAAAATCATAGTAGCTTGAAGCATCGACATTAAGATTAAGTTCACTGGTAGACAGGGTTCCTGCATCAAAGCTTGTTGGGCTAATAGGGCCGAGCGAGGCATTGATACTGTTTTCTAAGGTATATTCAAAACTGTTGCTACCAAAACCAGCCGATGAGTCAACTTGCCATTTCCCTAACTCAAACTCATAACCGGTTACTAAAGAGTAATCGATAATTTCTGGGCTTATTTGTGGTAAAAATCCGTCTGGATAGACTTCAATCACGTTGCGAGAATCAAGTGCACGACGATAAAAAGCGCCTGAACTTGAGTTACGTTTGCTAATGCCACCAAAGGCATAAAGCTTACCCTTGGTATCTAACCCTTGTTCAGCATTCAAAAATAAGCCGTAGTTGTCATAGTCACTGTCGCCAACATGATGATTCTTACGATCGAATGTGGCTTCACGGGGATCAGGACTGCCGTCGGCTAATGTTGGATATTGCTGCCGAGTATCAAAGCCCGCTCTGTTGGTGGCGTTTTTCTGATGCGCCTCTAAAGAGACGTTCACAAAACCTTCGTCACTGAAGCTAAAGCCATGGTTTACGCCTAAACGAACTTGTTCACCATCACCTTCATAGGTTTGACCTACTTGAGTCGTAATGCTGCCGCCTTGGTCACTGTCTTTCAGCACAACGTTAATCACCCCAGCGATAGCGTCAGATCCATAAAGTGCAGAGGCACCGTCACGTAAAATTTCAATTCGCTTAATGGCTGTCATCGGAATAGCATTTAAATCAACGTTTGACGAACCTTTGCCTAAGGTTCCGGCCAAATGCACTAATGCCGAACCATGACGGCGTTTACCATTAACCAACACTAAAGTGTGATCCGGTGACATGCCGCGAAGGCTTGCTGGACGCACAGCGTCACTGCCGTCAGTAATTGATGAAAATGGGAAGCTATAACTTGGTGCTGCAAATTGTAATGCTTTGGCCGTTTCAGTAATCCCGGTGGCTTCAAGTTGTTCGGAGGTAATAATATCGACAGGTGTTGCACTGTCTGTAGCGGTACGAAGGGCGATACGCGAGCCAATGACCTGAATGCGCTCTAGGTTTTCACCTTCCTCTGCAGCGATGGCTACAGGAGCTGAAATACTGCCAATAACGGCCAAACAAACGAGACTTTTATACATTAGTAATCCTGCGATAACGTTATAGTAAACTTTGTAACATTATAGGACATTTTCGCTGATGCATAGGAGTACTAACTGCTGACTTAGTTAGTCTAATCAGTCATATGTCATGACACTCTGGTCTAGTTGAACACTTAGTGGCGTTCATTTATTAACCATTAAACCGCGCAAACAATAAATGCCTGCGATCAGTCACAGGCATTTATTGTAGATGATGTGATTGCTGTTAAGCGGCTCTTAGTTAGGTAAGCTTGCTTGGTGGGATGAGATAAAAGCTGCCATCGCTTGTTCAGCGCGCTCTTGTGCCGATGCCCAAGTATCGGTATTGGTCATGGTTTCGACTATTTCGTAATAGCACTTAATTTTAGGTTCAGTGCCAGAGGGACGAACTATCACGCGTGCGCCATTTGCTAAAGCATAAATTAATACATCACTGCTGGGCAGATCAATGCTGTGTTTGCTGCCATCGGCGCAAGTACGCTGCAGGCTTTTTAAATCATCGTTAGACACCACAGCGAACTCACCAATGGTAAGTGGTGGGTTTTCACGTAAAAACTCACCAATATTGGGGGTGTCAGGCTTAAGCGCAATACTGACTTGGGCATTAAGATGAAACCCGTGTTGGCGATAAATCTGTTCTAATCTGTCCCAGATGGTTTGGCCATTGGCGGCAAGCTCTGCAGTGAGTTGCGCAAAGGCAACAATGGCCGATAAGCCATCTTTATCCCACACTAAGTTACCTATGGTATAACCGAGTGCTTCTTCATACGCGAATAAAAATTGGTTATCTTGTTGATGCTGACTAATACCGACGTTCATCAGCCATTTAAAACCTGTTAGCGTGGTGTAGCTTTGGGCACCGAACTCAGAGGCGATTTTAGACAATAGGCTTGATGACACTATGGTTGTGCCGTTGAGTTGTTGATTTTTAGGGGCGTGGCTGAGTAAGTAATGACCCAATAAAACCCCGACTTGATCGCCAGTTAGCATTTTATATTCACCATCTGCTGTGCGTACTGCAACAGCAAAGCGGTCTGCATCAGGATCATTGGCGCAAGCCAGAGTCGCTTTATGCTTTTTTGCCTCAGCAATCACTAAGTCCATGGCGCCTTTTTCTTCCGGGTTGGGGAAGTTAACTGTCGGAAAGTCACCATCAGGTTCACGTTGCGCGGCTACCGAATACACCTGAGTAAATCCAGCATCTTTTAACACAGTTTCAGCCATGTCGGCGCCCACACCATGCATTGCGGTATACGCTAAACTGACTTTATCTTGGCCATTGCGATATTGCAGCTCTTTGGCATCAAATATTCCCTGGCGATAGGCTTGGTAAAAATCGTCTTGCAACCAATTCAGCTTTTGTTGTGCAATGGCAACATCTAAGGCTAGAAACGGGATAGCTTGAGTGGCTGCACTAGTGATTTGGGCAGCAATTCCGCTGTCGTGGGGTGGAATAATCTGTGCGCCATTTTCCCAATAGACTTTATAGCCATTGTATTGTGGTGGGTTATGGCTGGCTGTTACCACAATACCTGCGGCAGCGTTAAGATGTTTTACCCCAAAAGCGACTAAAGGCGTGGCGGCAACTTTGTGAGTCAAGTACACGTTAATGCCCATGGCGGTTAGTACACTCGCCGCATCGTGGGCAAAATCATAAGAATCGTGGCGGCCATCGTAACCAATTACCACACCGCGCTCGGCAGCATTGTTAATCTGCTCGAGTAAGTAAGCACCCAAACCGGCAGTGGTTTGGCGAATCACTAAACGGTTCATCGCCATTGGCCCAACACCAACTTCACCTCGAAGCCCTGCAGTGCCAAAGGCTAAACGGCCTGCAAAGCGAGCGGCAAGTTCAGTTTCATTGTTTGAATCAATGAGTGCTTGCAGTTGCGCACGAGTTTTTGGGTCGGGGTCTTTGTTGAGCCAATGGTTTATTTGATGTTGAAGATGGGTATTCATGAATCACCTCATTGATAATCATTTTCAATAACAGTAGGAAAATCGCGCCACGAGAACAAGTGAATTCGTTACCAAATCAATAAAAATAACAATTTGTATTCATGATTTCTACGCTTAGTCTACATGCTTGAACGTAATCATTAGTCTATAAACAAACAGTTGCCGCTAAATATGAAACCTCTAAAGCAAGTATTACAACCTCTAAAGTGAATATACCAATCCATCGCGTTAAGCGTGCATTACAAGCAAGAGCATTGTCGCCTAGACAAGATACAAAAAAGGCTTGTGAGGGTTATCAACAAGCCTTTTTGTGACAGGATCAAAACCTATTTTGTTTCAGCAGCATAATTTTGTGGGAAAAAAGCACGTTTTGCGGCTTCATCAAATTCTGATTTAAATACAATATCTTTACCCATGTCTCTGGCTCGTGCAACGGCTGGACGATTGTTGATACTGTTAAACCAGCGTTGAACATTCGGGTAAGTAGCCAGTGCATCTTGACCTAATACATAGCCGATTTTATCAACCCAACCCCATGCAGCAATATCGACAATGCTCAATGCATCACCCACGATAAACTCACGGTTACTAAGATGTGCGTCAAGGACTTGGTAATGACGTTGAGTTTCACGTTGATAACGGTTTGTGGCGTAAGCTATTTTTTCAGGTGCATGATGGGTGAAATGTACACATTGACCAGAATAAGGTCCTAAACCAGTGGCGACAAACATTAACCAAGATAATAGCTCCCCTCGATTTTCAGGCACGCCAGTTAATTGACCTGTTTTGTCTGCAAGGTATAAAAGAATGGCACTTGAATCGAATACACGCACGCCATTATCTTCAATAGCGGGGGTTTTGCTGTTGGGGTTAATCGCTTTAAACTCCGCAGTATGTTGCTCACCTTTTAAGGTATCCACTGGCACAAGCTCAAACTCGAGAGCAGTTTCTTCAAGGAACAGCGCAATTTTCATTGGATTAGGGCCTGGATGGAAATAAAATTTAATCATGTGAACTCCTTCATAAGTAAGAAGTGTATTAAAACAGTTTTTGAACGAATGCTCAAATTAATTTGATCGATCGCTCAAAATTAATAGAAAGATGATAGGGTATTGTTATCATGTAATTAAATATACGGGAGAGCACTGTAAGTTGATTGCAGTGAAAGCTATGGCCTTTAAAGCCTGATTATCTTTTTAGGAGTTGTTTTAAGCAGTGTGTGACTGTTTTATCTAAAGTAGAGGCTATGACAGGGCGTTATTTCAGCTAGGTAATCAATAACGCGGCAGCACTAAAAACAATCCGATTGCTGACAAGTCAACAATCGCTATCATCTACTGTTGTAAGTCTTGGTATAACGAATGGTTATCGACACCTGTTTTTACTGATTCAGACTCGCCAACAAAGGCAATATTTTGCTGACTTTATCAAAACTTTCTTGGTACTCAGCGTCGGCATTTGAATCAGCGACAATGCCACCGCCAGCCCAACAGTAAATACGGTTATTTTCGGTGACTAAAGTGCGAATGGTAATACTGGTATCCATATTACCGTTTTGACTGATATAACCAATACTCCCACAATAGACATTTCGTCGTGATGGCTCTAACTCTTCAATGATTTCCATGGCGCGAATTTTTGGTGCGCCAGTAATTGAACCGCCAGGAAAGGCTGCTTGGAGTAAATCAAATGCATTTTTATCTTGTGCCAGTGTGGCACTTATGGTGCTGACCAAATGGTGCACAGCAGGGAAACTTTCAATTGCAAATAATGTCGGTACCTTAACCGAGCCGGGCGCCGCGACTTTGCTAATGTCATTGCGTAACAGATCAACAATCATCACATTTTCAGCACGATCTTTTTCGGATGCAAGTAATGCTGCTGCAGCTTGTTGATCCAAAAGCGGATCTTGATGGCGAGGTAACGTGCCTTTTATCGGTTTAGTTTCAATCTGCTGGTCGCTTAGTTTAATAAAGCGTTCTGGCGAAATAGACAGAATACAATGATGTTCAAGGCGTATAAACGCTGAAAAAGGGCCTTGATTCGCCGTGGATAATGCACAGTAAGCTTGCCATTCATTACCTTGATATTGCGCCTCAAATCGTTGGGTTAAATTGATTTGGTAACAATCACCGCTGAGTAAATACTCTTGAACACGTGCAAACTTATGTTGATATTGTTCAACGCTAATGTGATTAATCCATGGTGTGGTTAATTGAAAAGCAGGCAAGCTGGATGTCTGTTTTAGATTATGCTCCATTTTTGATTGAATTAAATTCAACTCATAATCAAGTGCGCCAAAGCCGTCATAATGGTATGCATACCAAGACTCTTCTGCGTAATCATATATCAGGGCGAAATCATAAAATCCAATATTCATATCATTAAGATGAATATCTTTAACTGCTATTTTAGGCAGGTTTTCAATATCTCGACCCAAATCATAACCCAATGCCCCAAGTGCACCGACACTAAAAGGATGCAGAGATCCTTGCGCACTGGGATAAAGACGAGCATGCAGTTGCGCTAATGTTTCAAATGGACTGGCTTGCTGATTGATGTCGATATTAAGCGCGATTATTTTTGGATGTTTAGGGTTAAATGAGCAAATTCCGTCATGGCTAGTTAAGGTCGCGATAGGATTAAACCCAATAATGTCGAAAGTGGCATCTTGGTGCGGCGCATTGGCGGAGTCGAGTAATGTCGCCCATGGCTGGTGGCTAAAAAGTGAAAATAGCGTCTTAGTGTCTATTTTCCAATCCAGTTTTTGCATAAAAAGTGCGTTTTTTGCCCGCGCAGACATCGATAACCCTTATCTAAAATGTGATGTAGCCCAAAAAGGATGGAAAGAGTATCATATTGGCCTTAATAGTTAATATTAAATCGATTCTAATAAAAACGATAACCATGTTAGGCCGCAATGGCTGCTGGAGCGCCCCATATGTCGACGAATACCACATCTCACTCTACAACTGAATCTTCAATGTCTAGTCAAGCGGTTGTGATTAAACAAGCGGACTTTATTGAAAGTATCGCAGATTCTTTGCAATACATTTCCTATTACCATCCCAAAGACTTTGTTGATGCAATGAACAAGGCTTATGAGCGTGAACAAAGCGCTGCGGCTAAAGATGCCATTGCTCAAATCTTGATTAACTCGCGTATGTCTGCTGAAGGTAAACGTCCTTTATGTCAAGACACCGGAATTGTGACTACCTTTGTTAAAATTGGTATGTCGGTTCAGTGGGACAAAACCGATATGACCGTTCAAGAAATGGTCGATGAAGGTGTTCGTCGTGCTTACACTAATCCAGATAATCCTTTACGTGCATCAATTGTGTCAGATCCTGCTGGCGCACGTAAAAACACTAAAGACAATACTCCGTCTGTGGTGCATATTGATATGGTTGCGGGCAACCAAGTTGAAGTGATGATTGCCGCTAAAGGTGGTGGCTCAGAGAATAAATCTAAAATGGCTATGCTTAACCCGTCTGATGACATTGCTGCTTGGGTTGAAAAAACCTTACCAACAATGGGCGCGGGTTGGTGTCCACCGGGTATGTTAGGCATAGGTATCGGTGGCACAGCCGAAAAAGCGGCTGTACTGGCAAAAGAGTCATTAATGGAATCGATTGATATCCATGAATTAATGCAACGTGGTGCGGTTACAACTGAAGAGAAGTTGCGTTTAGACATTTTTGAACGAGCAAACAATTTAGGTATTGGTGCACAAGGTTTAGGCGGTTTAACCACAGTGCTGGATGTTAAAATTAAGTCTGTACCGACCCATGCCGCTTCAAAACCTGTGGTGATGATCCCTAACTGCGCCGCAACGCGTCATGTTCATTTCCATTTAGATGGCACAGGTCCTGTGGATTTAGTGCCGCCATCGTTATCTGATTGGCCTGAGATCACTCGTGAAGCGGGTGAGAATACTCATCATGTGAATTTAGACACCATCACTCAAGCCGAAATTGAAACGTGGAAAAGTGGTGATACCTTACTACTCAACGGTAAAATGCTGACTGGCCGTGATGCTGCTCATAAACGCATTCAAACGTTACTTGAGTCTGGTGAAGGTTTACCTGAAGGCGTCGACTTTACGGGTAAATTTATTTATTACGTGGGCCCAGTTGATCCTGTCGGCAATGAAGTGGTCGGCCCAGCCGGTCCTACAACCGCCACTCGCATGGATAAGTTTACAGACATGATGTTAGACCAAACAGGCCTTATGGGCATGATTGGTAAGTCTGAACGCGGTCCTGAAACCGTTGCTTCGATTAAAAAGCACAAAGCGGTGTATCTAATGGCCGTTGGCGGCGCAGCATATCTAGTGTCTAAAGCGATCAAGAAGTCACGCGTGGTGGCATTTGAAGACTTAGGCATGGAAGCCATTTACGAGTTTGACGTACAAGATATGCCGGTAACGGTTGCGGTTGATACCAATGGTGTCAATGCACATGAAACCGGTCCGGCGATTTGGAAAATTAATATCGCGAACAGTAAAGCAACAAAGTAAGTGATAAACACGACTGTGCTTATGTTTAAGCCATATGTGTCAATGTGATCTAACGCTCGGGTTTACAGCTTTTTACAAAAGGCATGTTGCCTGAGCGTTTTGCTTTGGTTAGTCTGCAATACACATTTTATGATTACGCGTTAGTCGAGTTGTATCTAGCTCAACGCGCAGTCATGTTTTTATTTAAACAACTGAGACAAGATAACAATGAAAAAGTCTTCTGTATTATTTGCATTGGTAGCTGCTGGTTTGGCTACATCAGTTTATGCGGCAGAGCCCACCGCTTTTAACGTTCAACAATTAGTTAAGCTAAATAAGTTGCATTCGGCAGCCGTTTCAAATGATGGCAAAACCATGGTTTACGGCGTCAAAGTGGTTGATGATAAAGGCGAGGCTAACTCGGATCTTTACCTGCTCGATTTGAGCGATAAAAATGCTAAGCCAAAACAACTGACTTCTGCCGCCGGAACTGAGCATGATGTCAGTTTTTCGCCTGATGGAAAATCAATTTACTTTCTTGCTAGCCGCACTGGAAGCAGCCAATTGTATCAACTGGCGCTAAATGGTGGTGAAGCGATAGCGATTACTGATTTACCTTTAGACATTAATGGCTACAAATTGTCTAACGACGGCAAACAGCTTGTCATGACCCTGCGGGTATTTCCAGAGTGTAAAGACTTAGCCTGTTCAAAAGAGATGTTTACCGCAGAAGCTGAACGTAAAAGCACTGGACGGTTATATAAGCAGCTAATGGTCCGTCATTGGGATACATGGGAAGATCACGCGCGTAATCATTTATTTGTGGCTTCACTCGATGGTGAAAAAGTCACCACCGCGATTGATGTTACAGCCGGTCGCGATACTGAAACGCCGCCTAAGCCTTTTTCAGGCATGGAAGAAGTAACCTTTACCGCAGATGACAAATTCGTTGTTTATAGTGCTAAAGCGCCCAGTAACGATCAAGCATGGACCACCAACTATGATTTATGGCAAGTGCCAGTTGCGGGCGGTGAAACGGTTAATTTAACCCCAGACAACAAAGCCTGGGACTCACAACCAACATACTCAGCCGACGGCCGTTATCTGGCTTATTTAGCCATGACTAAGCCTGGTTATGAAGCTGATCGCAACCGCATTATGTTACGTGACAATGTCACTGGCCAAGAAAAAGAAGTCGCTCCATTATGGGATCGTAGCCCAAGTTCGATCAATTTCAGTGCCGATGGCCGTACGTTATATGTGACGGCTCAAGATCTTGGTCAAGTGACACTGTTTGAGGTCAATACCCAATTTGGCGATGTGCGTCCGATTTATAATCAAGGTAGTAACAGCTTAATTGCGGTCGCCAATAATAAATTGTTCTTCCAAAAATCGACATTAGTTGAACCAGGTGATGTATACAGTGTGACTTTAGAAGGTGAGCGATTGACTCAGCTGACTGATGTCAACAAAGACAAATTAGCCAATATTACCTTTGGGGAATTTGAACAGTTCAACTTTAAAGGTTGGAACGATGAAACCGTTCATGGCTACTGGATTAAACCAGTTAACTATGAAGAAGGTAAAAAATACCCGATTGCTTACCTCGTTCACGGCGGCCCACAAGGCTCATTTGGCAACAGTTTTAGTAGCCGCTGGAATGCGCAGCTATGGGCTGGTGCTGGATACGGTGTGGTGATGGTCGACTTCCATGGTTCTACCGGATATGGCCAAGCGTTTACTGACTCAATAGGTAAAGATTGGGGCGGTAAACCACTTGAAGATCTTAAAAAGGGTATGGCTGCCGTGACGACTCAGCAACCTTGGTTAGATGCGAGCAATGCATGTGCTCTCGGTGGTTCTTACGGTGGTTATATGATGAACTGGTTCCAAGGCAAGTGGAACGATGGTTTCAAGTGCTTAGTTGATCATGCCGGTTTGTTTGATATGCGTTCTATGTATTATGTCACTGAAGAATTATGGTTCCCTGAATATGAATTTGGTGGTCCATACGATCAAAACAAAGAGCTATATGAAAAGTTTAACCCAGCTAATTATGTTGAAAACTGGAAAACTCCGATGCTGGTTATTCACGGTGAAAAAGACTACCGCGTACCTTATGGCCAAGGCTTAGCCGCATTTACCTTGATGCAACGTAAAGGTATTCCATCTGAGCTACTGGTATTCCCGGATGAGAACCATTGGATCTTAAATCAAGATAATCTACAGCTATGGTACAAGAATGTGCTTGGCTGGATGGATCGTTGGACGGCTAAATAGGTTTTATACCTTATCTGCAATTTTAGACTTAGTCCTGTGTTGATATCAGCGACCTAGTCATTATACAGATGAGTATTAACGGTCAAATAAAAGAGATGTTGCCACTGGCAACATCTCTTTTTTGTTGTACGCTATTTTATGGCCTAATATCAGCGGTTATTGCAGGATTAACATGAAAGCATGAGTGGCTGGTTAATCTTGGTGTTGCGAGTGAATATTATCGCCTTAATAGCAAGGGATTTTATCGACGACAAACGAGTGCCTAAACATGAATGTTTTTCAGTTATCTAATTTGGCTCAATGTTAGTATTTTTCATCTTTTGCCAATATGCATATCAGTGGCGGGTTAGTATTTTTAGTACAGACAAGGTGATTCGCCAAAGCGGTTAGTAGATTAAAGCATCAGTTAGTGGCTAATGTGTGCAATATCGTGAAATAAAATTACTTAGCGCCTCATTTTTCGTGGATTATAATTAAACGGTTAAAGAGGTTAAATAGATATTCCATTAGTTTTTGTATTGTAAAATGGCCTATCAAATATAAAAAATTTCATTTGGGAAATGTCTGGGTTTCAGCTACATTAGCGCCCTCAGAATCGAGCTTTAAATCAGGTAATATTAAGAGGGTGCAGTCAGTGGATTTTATGCTTTATATCAAGTTCTTTTTAGGACTGTTAGCCATCATTAACCCAGTAGGGTTATTGCCTGTATTTGTGAGCTTAACCAGCCATCAAACTGAAGTTGAGCGCCGCCATACCAACCGAGTGGCTAACTTTGCTGTTGTGGTGATTTTATTAGTCACTATGATAGCCGGTCAGCATATTCTGAGTATGTTCAGTATTTCATTGTCTGCATTTCGTATTGCTGGTGGTAGCTTGATATGTATTATTGCGATGTCGATGCTGCAAGGTAAGATCAGTGAAGTAAAACGTAACCAAGAAGAAGATCGTGAGTCTTCTGGGATGGAATCTGTTGCTGTGGTGCCATTAGCGTTACCTTTGATGGCAGGTCCTGGCGCCATTAGCTCGGTGATTGTGTTTGCCGCAGAGCACAATAAGATGATTAACTTCGTTGGCATGTTCTTAACTATTGTGACCATAGGCCTTGTCAGCTGGGCTTTATTCCGTATGGCGCCAGTATTGTTTAAGTTACTCGGAAAAACCGGCATTAACGTTATTACCCGTTTAATGGGACTATTAATGTTGTCATTAGGCATTGAAGTCATTGCCGCAGGAGCTAAAGGCCTTTTCCCCACATTAATCGGTTAGTTCACTGATAAGTTGCTGAGCATTTGTGCAAACGCTTGATAGTCGGGTTTTTTAGCTTGACCCGCTATCGGCATTTGCGTAAAGTACGCCTCGATTAGCAATAATGCGACTAAGCTTGATGCAGTTTTGTATGTGAGAACTAATATATAGCCTCAATGTAATCAGATATTAAAGATTGGCTTTTTATCATATGACTTTGCTGTTATTGATAAAAATTCAGTCAAAAAATTGGTGAGCTGGCTGAGTGGCTGAAGGCGCACGCCTGGAAAGTGTGTTTAGGTTTATCCCTAACGAGAGTTCGAATCTCTCGCTCACCGCCATATTATGAAAAAAGACGTCTTCGGACGTCTTTTTTCATTTGTATTTTTAAATAAAACCACGACATTTGGGTGATGCTAGTTCTCTCCCTTGTCTACCATGCTATTTTATCGCATGCCTTATCGTTACTTGGTGTTAGCGCTTGTTATGCGCAGCCTCTATAATGCTTTATTCTTATTCTACTACTGAGACCCACTTTCATGCCTTTTTCGACACTTGGATTACGCGACACGATTGTCAATGCCCTACATGAAGTGGGATACAGTCAACCAACACCAATCCAACAACAAACTATTCCGGTTATTTTACGGGGTAAAAACCTGCTTGCGGCCGCGCAAACCGGTACCGGTAAAACCGCCAGTTTTGTGTTACCAATATTGGAGCGCTTAGCCGACAGTGAAATGCAGCGTAAAAAGCGTATTAGGGCATTAATTTTAACCCCAACACGTGAACTGGCTGTGCAAATACAAGCCAATATTGTGCATTATGCTAAGTTCTTACCGTTAACATCATTTGCGATTTACGGTGGTGTTGATGAAAAACCGCAAAAACAAGCATTAATCGAGGGTGTCGATATTCTGGTTGCAACCCCAGGACGTTTACTTGACTTATATACTCAACGTGCTGTGCACTTTGATGAAGTTGAAGTCTTGGTTCTGGATGAAGCAGATAGAATGCTCGACATGGGCTTTATTGAAGACATTAATAAAGTGATTGATAAGTTACCTTCTGAGCGCCAAAGTTTATTGTTCTCAGCCACCTTATCAAACCAAGTTCGTGCGTTAGCGAAAACGGCCATTAAGCGCCCAGTAGAAATTTCAGTGATTGCTGATCGCGATTCCGCACCAAAAATCGAACAGTGGTTAACAACGGTAGATAAAGATAAAAAATCTGCTTTATTAAGTCATTTAATTAAAACAGAAGAGTGGAACCAAGCGCTGATATTTATCGAAACTAAACAAGGTGCGGCCAAGTTGGTCAGTCAGCTCGAAAAACGTGACATTAGCGCTGAATGCATTCACGGTGGCAGAAGTCAGCCAGTGCGTGAGCAAATTCTAGCTGATTTTAAATCAGGTAACATTAAATACTTAGTGGCAACCGGCATTGCGGCCCGCGGTATAGATATTGATGATTTATCTCGTGTTATCAATTACGATTTACCTTTTCCTGCCGATGATTACATTCATCGTATTGGCCGAACGGGTCGCGCTGGAGCTGCTGGTGTGGCAATTTCTTTTGTGTCAAATGATGACTTTAAAAATCTGTGTATGATTGAAAGTCGTTTAGGGCATTTAATTGAACGCAAAGTCATCGAAGGTTTTGAACCAAAAAAACCGATCCCAATTTCGGTATTGAATTTTATGCCTAAGAGTCGTCAACATAAATCAACCCCCGATACTGACAGACCCACGCTTAGTTTAGGTAAGTCGAAAACGGCTCCAGCTGATTTTAGAAAAACCAAAACCACCAAAGCAGCGACAAGCACTAAAGGCGGTAAAGTGAATCCATGGAATATCTAACCTAGACTGAGTCAAAGGTTAATTCGTCTCTGATTAAAGCGGAATGTCTATTCCGCTTTTTTGTGTCGATGCTTTTTGTGTCGATAAAAAAGGCTAGGGGAGTCTGTCGACAGCACAAACCGAATGGCTATGGTTAACACTGCAAACTGCTTTTGCTGTCTAGGGTACGGTTTACCATCAAAACAGCCATGAGGCCTGGTAACATTGCCTTGATATGGCTAACCTCCAACGCTTTTGTTCAACCAATTAAGCTCGTTCAACTCATTAAGCTATAAGCGCCAATAAAATCTTTGAATTGCTTTGGGGCTTGTATGCTACTTTGTGCACCAAGTCCGCTGACTGTGGCATTGATAACGTCATTATTGTTGTTCCAGATAATATCGATGAGTAATTGTTGCTGTTAACGGCTATCTGCAATCACCAATCGTTGAGCATCATAGGTAATCTCATCTTAATAAGGTGCAACCTGAATACTCATAGCTTTCAGCATTAGTGGCCTTTGTGCCATTAAGATTTAGGTAATAGGGATAGTGGTCATGTTGAAGGTCTGCCATTGGCGATGGGCACGGCTGCAAAAATGTAACCAAATACCTTGTAGTCGGCCGTTATAGCATAGATAGCGTAAGATTTTATGTCACAAAAGATGTCTGCTTGCTGCAAATAAGTCACGAACATGATTAACTATTAATAATGCTAGCAAGATAATTTTCTCCAACTTGATCACATTAATCAAGCAAGTTATTACTCATAAAAATAGCACCCAAAAAGCGCTAAATGTAACATAATAAGATAAGTCATTTTGCACAAACAATAATAACAATTTAAGGGATAACAAATGAAAAAAGGTCTACTTCCTTTGGCGG
The DNA here is from genome assembly GCF_014163775.1 of Shewanella sp. SR43-8. NCBI lineage: Bacteria > Pseudomonadati > Pseudomonadota > Gammaproteobacteria > Alteromonadales > Shewanellaceae > Shewanella > Shewanella sp. SR43-8. The sequence continues at coordinate 43,902 of NZ_JACJDX010000007.1, forward strand.
TTTCTTTCGCTTTAGCCGCATTAGCGGGCTGTAGTGATAACTCAATGCAACAAAGTGATCCACAAAATAGCGTTAATGCGCAGGCTAGTACATCAGCAGAAAAATTAAATTTTAACCAATATTCACAAAGGTTTATCGATGAGCTGTGGCAATTGTCACCAACTTGGGCCTTGTATAGTGGTAAGCATGTTAATGATGGCTATTTGGATATCCCAAATCAAGCTAGCCGTGATAAAACATTGGCTTTTGTTAAGCAACAGCAAATGGCTATGGCTGAGTTTGATCCGCAATCCTTGTCAGCTAATGAGCTAATCGATTATAAACTGTTGAGTAATTTAGTTGATTCAATGCAGTGGGAAATTACTCGGTTTAAAGGTTGGCAGTGGGACCCATCAAATTACAATGTTGCCGGTGGATTTGCGCAAATTATTAATGAGGACTTTGCACCATTAGATGAACGCCTCACCTCAGTGATTGCCCGTCTTGAAAATGTACCTGCTTATTACGAAGCGGCACGAAATAACATTAGCGACCCAACTCTTGAACACACTCAACTTGCGATTATGCAAAACCAAGGGGCTTTTTCGGTATTGTCTGATGCATTAGTACAACAAGTTGCCGATTCTGGCTTAAGTACAGATCAAAAGGCCTTATTCACTCAGCGCTTTGATGCCGCAACAGCAGCCATTAAACAGCATATTGAGTGGTTAACTGCACTTGAAAGCAAATTGACTGAAAAGGGCGCCCGAGATTTTCGTATCGGTGAAACATTGTATGAAGAAAAATTCGCCTTTGATATTCAGTCTGGTATGACCGCAAAACAGTTGTACAACAAAGCGGTAGCAGATAAAAATCAAGTTCAGCAAGAAATGGCTAAGCTAACCGATACTCTTTGGTCAAAGTATATTGATACGCCAAAACCTGCCGATGAAAGACAAGCGATCCGTCAGCTCATCGATGTGCTATCTAGCAAACATGTTAAACGGGAAAATTTTGTTGCTGAAGTACGCAAACAAATTCCTGAGCTGATTCAATTTGTGAATGACAAGCAATTGGTAACACTTGATCCTAATATGCCATTGGTTGTTCGTGAAACCCCTGAGTATATGCGGGGTTTTGCTGGCGCATCTATCAGTGCCCCAGGGCCTTATGATCAAGGTGGTAACACTTATTATAATGTGACGCCACTTGATAATATGAGTGCCGAGTCTGCTGAAAGTTACTTACGTGAATACAATCATTGGATCTTACAAGTGCTTAATATCCATGAAGCGATCCCAGGGCATTACACCCAATTGGTGTATTCAAATCAGTCGCCGAGTTTAGTCAAAAGTCTATTTGGTAACGGTGCCATGATAGAAGGTTGGGCTGTCTATGCTGAACGCATGATGTTAGAAGAGGGCTATGGTAATTTTGAGCCAGAGATGTGGTTGATGTATTACAAGTGGAACTTACGCGTTATTTGTAACACTATTTTAGATTACAGTATTCAAGTCAACGGTATGGGCGAAGAGCAGGTGATTGATTTACTTGAAAATGAAGCCTTCCAGCAACGTGCTGAAGCTGAAGGCAAATGGCGCCGAGCAACATTAAGTCAAGTACAGCTAACCAGTTATTATGCTGGTTATCGTGAGATCTATGATTTCCGTGAACAGCTAAAAGCCAATCAAGGTGATGATTTTGATTTAAAACAGTTCCATGAACAGTTTTTAAGTTACGGCAGTGCTCCGGTTAAATTTATCAAGCAGTTGATGCTAGAAAAATAGCTTAGCTTCTGCTGATTAGTGTGGCAAACATCTCAAGGCCTGAATTTTCAGGCCTTTTTTTGTTAATCAAACGGCGGCAACAAAGATTACATCTAGTTATAAACAAATCAATATGATAATCTTAATAGTAATCGTTATCATTAAGTGGTTTATCATGAACAATATCCTACTCATTGAACATAACCTCTCCGATAAAAGCGAATTAGATCAACAGCTAAGTGAGCAGGGTTATAGTGTTCATCGCGTCAATAATGCCTTCGATGCATTGGTTTATATGGAAACCACTCAGCTCGAAGCGATATTATTAGACTATTCAGTGCCTAAAATGGATTCATTTTGGTTACTCGTTACCAGAAAACCTTCAACGGCTATTATTGTGCTCGCAGACAGTCGCTGCGAACTAGAGCGCATTAACGCTCTTGAGTTAGGTGCCGATGATTATCTAGCAAAACCAATCAATATACGTGAATTACAATTGCGTCTTAATGTGCTTCATCGGCGCCTCCAAGCACCAATGAATGATAATTTTAATCAAGATATTAGCTTTGATGACACCAGTTATACGATTCGCTTTGCTGAAAAGTCCCTGGTGCTGACTCAAACAGAGTATCGCCTGTTTAAATATTTGTTTGATCGCCAAGGTGAGGTGATCACTAAACAAGAATTACAACGCAGAGTATTACACAAAGAGTTGGGTCGATTTGACCGTAATTTAGATATGCACATCAGTAATACACGGCGTAAATTAGTTAAACGCAATTTGCCACGCGAGCTAATTAATACGGTTCGCGGTCAAGGGTACAGCTTTAACTTTTAAAGGTTCACAGCAATTGCCGCATTTGATAAGCTATGGCGCATAAAAAAGGTGATTACTCAGCCAAAAATAAGTGCAAGCACATTAAAGGATAATCTAATGCGGATTACAGCAAACTTCGACGGCGGCAACATTAACGTCATTAATATTGATAAACATGACGATATACAACTCGCCATTCGTCCCGACTTCGGCGGTGAGTTTTATCAGTGGTTTAACTTTCGTCTAGAAGGTGAAGTTGGCCAGACATATACCCTTAATATTATCAATGCAGGTGATGCCTCATACCCGAAAGGTTGGGAAGATTACCAAGCGGTTGCCAGTTATGATCGCCAAACTTGGTTCAGATTGCCAACCCAATATGTTGATGGCAAGTTAACCATTCACGCAGAGCTAGATTGTGAAGCGATTCAAATTGCCTATTTTGCTCCTTATAGCTACGAACGTCATTTAGATTTAATCAGCGAAGTACAATTGCATCCAGCTGTCAGTCTTGAGCACCTTGGGTTAACCCTCGATGGTCGTGACATGAGTTTGCTTAAAATTGGTGATGCTAATCCTGATAAGAAAAATATCTGGATCACTGCGCGTCAACATCCTGGCGAGACCATGGCTGAATGGCTAGTCGAAGGCTTGTTAAATCAATTGCTTGATAGTGATTGCCCAACGTCTAAAGCTTTGTTAGACAAAGCCAATTTTTACATTGTGCCTAATATGAACCCAGATGGTAGCGCTCGTGGCCATTTACGGACTAATGCCGTTGGTACCAATCTTAATCGCGAATGGCAGACTCCGAGCTTAGAGAAAAGTCCTGAGGTGTATTATATTGTCAATAAAATGCACCAAACTGGTGTTGATTTGTTTTACGATGTTCATGGCGATGAAGGTCTTCCTTATGTGTTCCTAGCGGGCTGTGAAGGTGTACCAAACTACAACGATAAAATGGCCGCATTACAACAACAATTCCTGAGTGCATTAACCATTGCCAGTGCTGATTTCCAAACAGAGTTTGGTTACGACAAGGATGAACCGGGGCAAGCTAATTTAACCGTAGGGTCTAACTGGGTAGCGAATACATTCAGTTGTTTATCAAACACGTTAGAGATGCCATTTAAAGACAATGCAAATTTAGCCGACCCGTTTGTGGGCTGGTCTCCAGAACGTTGCGTATATTTAGGTGAAGCGTCTTTAGTCGCGATGTTAGCTGTTGTTGAGCAGCTATAATTTCCACACAAACGCTAAATTTAATGTTAGATGATCAGCAGGTAGAGTAAATTATGGCCTTAGTTGCATGCCCTAAATGTCAAAAGCGTATCTCAAGTCTGGCTAAACAATGTCAACATTGTAAAACAGCCTTGGATGGTAATACTGAGTCTTTAAAAATTATCAGTCATATTGAGCGTTCTAATAGCTTAATGACCCAAAGCTTTATTTTTCTGACATTGTTTATCGCAGGGGTTGTCGTGTGGTTTTGGGGAGGAGAGCCTGCTCAGGGCACAACTTCTTATCTCGCGATTGCAAGTTTTGTTATTGGCTTTACGGGCTATCTTATTACCCGAGTCAGAATAGTATTACATAAACGGAAATCAGTATGAACGATATCAATAAAGTCATTGATGAAATGCCTGAAGAAGTATACCTTCGCTTATTGTCTGCGTCTGAGTTAGGTAAGTGGGATGATGGTACAGTATTAACTCAGCCACAGCGTGAATCGACTTTGCAAGTAGTGATGTTGTATCAAGCACGTAAGCTTCAGCAAACTGAACATTTTACTATTGGTGCGGGTGGGAATATTAATGAGTTGTCTAAATCAGAGCTGAAAAAACAGTTTAAAGGCGATCCTATCGCCGAGTTTAAAGAAGCTGATTTATAAACTCATTCAATAAACGAGTTATAGTCAACAAAAATGCGAGCTACAGAGCTCGCATTTTTGTTTTCAGATTTTGCTATTAGGCTGCAGACAAGGCAACTTAATCGACTGTTAGCTCACCAATAAGGTTTTCCTGCATGCGTTGTTTGATTTGCGCTGAGGTTAATCCGATTGAAAGCAAATAATGCAGTTTTGCTAATGCAGCTTCAATGGTCATGTCTGCACCGCTTATCACCCCTGCTTGGGCTAAAGCATTACCGGTAGCATAACCGCCCATATTGACTTTGCCCTGAAAACACTGGGTTAAATTGACCAATATGATGCCGCGTTCATCGGCTTGTTTGAGGGTATCAAGCAACTTTTTATCTTGTGGCGCATTGCCCACTCCAAAGGTTAATAAAATCAGTGCTTTTACCGGTTGTTGTAAAATGTTATTAAAAATGTCCGTAGAAATACCAGGGTAAAGCGTAACCACACCAACGGGTTGCGGACTAATGGTCACAACCTCTAAAGGCTCTCCTGTTGGCTTACTAATTTTACCTGCTTTGAGGTTAATTTTAATACCTGCTTCAAGCAACATAGGGAAGTTAGGCGATGCAAATGCATCAAAGCCATCCGCATGCGCTTTCGTGGAGCGATTACCACGAAACAGCTTGTTATTAAAAAATAAACACACTTCAGCAACAGGATAATTGGCGGCAATATACAGTGAATTGAGCAAGTTAGTTTGACCGTCTGAGCGCAATTGCGCCAATGGAATTTGGGAACCGGTGACGATGACAGGTTTAGACAAACCTTGGAGCATAAATGACAAAGCCGATGCGGTATAAGCCATGGTGTCAGTGCCATGCAAAATAACGAAACCGTCGTACTTTTCATAGTTTGCTTGAATATCGTTTGCTATCATTTGCCAATCGGTTGGCGCCATATTAGATGAGTCAATCAGTGGACTGTATTCATGAATCACGAATTCAGGCATTTCGTTATGATAAAACTCCGGCATAGACTGTACACAATCGGTTAAGAACCCAGACACAGGCACAAAACCATTGGCTGTTTTTTGCATTCCGATGGTACCGCCTGTATAGGCTACGTAAATCGATCGTTTTGGCATAAATATAGGACTCTTATTTAGCGATAATTGCAGATTGTGTAAATTATACGAGCTTATTTAACGATCCCCAATAAAAAAGCCTGCTAGGCAGGCTTTTTTTGAATAATCTTCATATTACGGTGATGCAATAGGTTAATAATTACAGTTTTCGCAATACAAATAAGCATGGTTAGGATCATCAAACATTGACAATGTTTCAAATGCACCAGCCCACTGACTGACAAACTTTTCAACTATGCTGGTCTGACGAACGCTGTCTGGTACATAAGCGGCCACAGCCCCCATGAATTGCTGCATAATTTGTTGTTCAGCGCTGAGTTCTTGTTCAATCACTTTCACATCAAATTTGTCCATTTTAGCTAAATCAGCCGCTTTGGCTAATGCAATATCCATGTCACCTAGCTCATCAACTAGACCTAAGGTTAATGCGCGTTTACCTGTCCAAACACGGCCTTGAGCAATTTCGTCAACTTGCTCAAGCGTCATATGACGCTCTGTAGCCACAAGAGAGATAAACTCATGATAACCACGTTCAATATGGCGTTGAATTACCGCTGCAACTTGAGGGCTTAGTTCCCGAACCGGCGACAATCCAGCCCATTCAGAGGTTGCCACGCCATCAGAGGTCACCCCAAAATGGCTCAGTGCTTGTTCAAATGTAGCAAACATACCAAAAATACCAATCGAACCGGTTAGGGTAGTTGGGGTTGCGACAATATAATCGGCACTGGCTGATATCCAATAGCCACCAGAAGCCGCTAAGCTACCCATGCTTACCACTACAGGTTTACCTGCCGCTTTTAGCGCTAACACTTCTTGACGAATTTGCTCTGAGGCAAATGCACTGCCGCCAGGGCTATCAACTCTCAGTACGACGGCTTTGACTTTGTCGTCAAAGCGAGCTTTCATCAGCAGTGCAGAGGTACTTTCGCCACCAATTTGTCCAGCAGGTTGTTTACCGTTAAGGATGGTACCTTTGGCAACGATAACCGCTACAGAGTCATGCTCAATAAATTGAGGCATTGGCGCCGTTAATTTGCGGTAGTCATTAAAACTAATTTGTTTAAAGTTTTTACCTTCTTTATCACTACCCACACGCTCAATCATGGCAACGCGAAATGCATCTGCAGAAACCAGCTCGTCGACCCATTTCATGTTTATAGCCATTTTAGCACTGTCACCTTCAGCTTTATCAAGCTGAGCCAAGTACTCATCAGTGGTTAACACTAATTGGTCGGGGGCAATTTGACGGTTACTGGCCACAATGGTTGAGTAGCTCTGCCAAATATCATTTAGTAATACCTTGCTGGCTTGTTTATCCGCATCAGACATATCATCACGGATAAAGGGTTCTACAGCAGATTTAAACGTACCAACTCTGAATACATGAGTCGTAATTTTCAACTTGTCCAATGCCGCTTTGTAATATAAACGGTAACGACTTAACCCATCAAGCGACACCATACCTTGGTTATTAAGGTATATTTTATCTGCAAAGCTGGCTAAAAAGTATTGGTTTTGATCATAGCCATTGGCCATGGCTATCACCGACTTATCAGCCGCTTTAAACTGATTTAATGCTTCACCTATGGCGGTCATTTTACTGATGCCAGCATCTTGAAGATTGGCCAAATCCAACACTATGCTATTGATACGTTTATCTTCAGTGGCGTTATTAATAGTATAAAGAATATCTGCTAATAACATTTCACCTTCGGGATCATTAGCTTGTCCCTGTTTTAATGCCATTTCAATCGGATCAACATAATGTTTTTGATCGACTATGCTGCCAGATAAGTTTAGTACTAAAGCTGTTTGATCTTCGATGACAATCTCATCTTCGCTATTGAGCAATACCACAGCGATGACGGCCAACAAACCAAAAAATATGATGTTGATGATTAACTTGCGGATACCGTTTACTGTATTCCATAACAGTAAAAACATCCTTTTTAAAAACGAGGGTTTAGCGGACATTTGCCACTCCTTTATCAGTCTAATGTAGTCATCCTAACTGAAAATCAATATAAATGTGAAATTCAATTGTAAAGGTTTTTAACAAGGGATCGTTTAAATGATTGAGCAAAATTTACTGTCAGGGTATGCTGATTTAAATCACTTGTTTAAAAAGGATGTTTGAATGTCGTTTCCACACTTATTAGAACCTTTAGATCTCGGCTTTACAAAGCTGAAAAACCGCGTGTTGATGGGCTCAATGCACACGGGTTTAGAAGAAGAAAAAGGCGGATTTGAGAAACTGGCAGCTTTTTATAAAGAGCGTGCTCAAGGTGGCGTAGGGTTAATCGTTACCGGCGGTATCGCACCTAATTTGCGCGGCCGTCTTGCGCCACATGCTTGTCAATTAAGCTTTTCTTGGCAAGTCGGTAAACATAAAATCGTCACCGATGCCGTGCATGAAGCGGGCGGTAAAATCTGTATGCAAATTTTGCATGCGGGCCGTTACAGTTATCATCCTTTTAGTTTAGCGCCGAGCAAAGTTAAATCACCTATTACCCCTTTTACTCCTTCAGCGATGTCTGCACGCCAAGTGCGCTCAACCATTAAGGATTACGCAACCAGTGCCGCCTTGGCAAAAAAAGCCGGTTATGATGGTGTTGAAGTGATGGGCTCTGAAGGGTATCTAATCAATCAATTTATCAGTTCGCGTACCAATAAACGCAGTGATGAATGGGGCGGCAGTTATGAAAATCGGGTTAAATTCCCGATTGAAATCGTCAATGCTATTCGACACAAGGTCGGCAGTGATTTTATTATTGTGTTCCGCTTATCGATGCTCGACTTAGTCGACAATGGCTCAACCTGGGACGAAGTGGTACAGCTGGCCAAATCCCTTGAACAAGCGGGCGTGAGTATTATTAATACTGGCATCGGTTGGCATGAAGCGCGTGTTCCGACAATTTCGACCAGTGTGCCGCGTGGTGCATTCTCTTGGGTGACTGAAAAACTCAAACAAGAAGTCAAAATACCGTTAATCGCCACGAACCGAATTAATACCCCAGAAATTGGCGAGGCAATTATTGCCTCGGGTCAAGCTGACATGGTGTCAATGGCCCGACCATTTTTAGCTGATGCTGAGTTTGTGAATAAAGCTGCTGCCAATACCCCTGAATTGATTAATACTTGCATTGGTTGTAATCAGGCGTGTTTGGACCATACCTTTTCGATGAAACGAGCAACCTGTTTAGTTAATCCTCGCGCTTGTTATGAAACCGAAATTAATTTTCTACCTACCACCCATAAAAAGCGCATTGCTGTTATGGGGGCGGGCCCTGCAGGTATGGCTTTCTCTGTTTATGCTGCGTCTCGTGGTCATGAGGTCGTATTATTTGAAGCCAAGTCAGAGGTCGGTGGTCAGTTTAATTTGGCCCGTAAAATACCGGGTAAAGAAGAGTTTAACGAAACCATTCGATACTTTATGAATCAAATTAGGCTGCATAAGGTTGAATTACGTCTTAACACTAAATTAGATGCAGCGGTATTAGCTACTGAGAAATTCGATGAAGTGGTCATTGCTTCAGGTGTTGTCCCTCGCGCTTTAAAACTACCGGGTTTTGATAATCCTAAAGTGGTCGATTATCAACAAGTATTAACTGGCCAAGTTGAGATTGGTAAAACCGTAGCGCTAATTGGTGCTGGCGGTATCGGTTTTGACATGGCGCATTTCTTATGTGAATTAGAATCGAGCACCTTGCAACCCGATAAATGGTTAAAGCAGTGGGGCATTGATAAGACCTATCAACACGCTGGCGGATTAACTGCAGAAGCTGAACATGTCCCTGGTCGTGAAGTGTATTTATTGCAACGTAAAACCACCAAAATGGGTAAAGGCTTAGGTAAAACAACCGGCTGGATCCATCGTAGTGTGTTAAAACAGCATCAGGTTCACATGAAAACCGGTGTAAGCTACGAAAAGTTTGATGAGCAAGGGCTGCACATTAAAGTCGGCGAACAATCTGAAATTCTGGCTGTTGATAACGTGGTGTTGTGTGCAGGACAAATGTCTAATCTCAGTCTGGTTGATGAAATGAAGAGCAGTGGCTTGCCAGTGCACTTAATTGGCGGGGTAGATGTAGCTGCAGAATTAGACGCTAAACGGGCTATCCGTCAAGGCGCTGAGCTTGCCATGAGCATCTAATCATTGTGAAATGCGAGTATTTACCTGATTGCATTGAGAGCACTTTCATAACGTGAATTAAATAAAAAGCCTTCTGTGTTGCAGAAGGCTTTTTAATACGCTGACGAGGTTAGCTCATCAGCTGTTATTTGTGGGCTTCGATTAAGGCTTTAATGCTAATACGGCATCAATGTCTGCTGCGCTGTGACGATTTGGTAACATTTCCCATGGTTCGCCCCATGAAGTGTTAACTATTTTGCCACGTTGAACAGCCGGGCGCGCTAATACTTCATTAGCCCAACGAGTTACATTTTTATAGCTAGCAACATCTAAAAACTCTGCGGCACTGTATAAATTACCTAAGACTAAGTTGCCATACCAAGGCCATATGGCGATGTCTGCAATGGTGTATTCTTCACCGGCCACAAAGGTGTTACTTGCCAGTTGTTTATCCAACACATCTAATTGGCGTTTCACTTCCATTGCAAAACGGTTAATCGGGTATTCCTGCTTTTCATCGGCATAAGCGTAAAAATGACCAAAACCCCCGCCAAGGAATGGGGCAGAGCCTTGGGCCCAGAACAGCCAGTTAAATGTTTGCGTTCTGGCTTTGCCATCTTTAGGCAGGAATTGGTCAAATTTCTCTGCTAGATGAACCAAAATTGAAGCTGATTCAAACACTGTCACATCTTCATCAGCAGATTTATCCAATAAAGCAGGAATTTTTGAGTTTGGATTGACTGCAACGAACCCTGACGAAAATTGATCTTTTTCTCCGATGTTAATCAGATAAGCATCGTATTCCGCTTCTTTAATGCCTAATGCAAGTAACTCTTCTAACAGAATAGTTACTTTTTGCCCGTTGGGTGTACCAAGGGAATAGAGTTGTAAAGAATGCTTACCGACAGGCAGTTGTTTATCGAATCTAGCACCTGACTCAGGGCTATTAATACTCGCCCACTTGTTAGCTCCATTGGTATTATTTTGCCAAACTTTAGGTGGAGTATATTGGTTAGTCATAAAATATCCTTGTACAACCTGAAAGCAGGTTATGTAAATTTATAATGCGCTTAGCACAATATTATGAGTGTAGCGTGTATCGCTATAATGTATTAGCATCAACGCGTATGAGTTATGCTTTTATTGTTTAAATGCAACATGTTAATTATTTATTACCTGGCTTCTAACTGTTCACTTAATTCGATTAAATTGCTGACGGTTAAGTCAGGCTCAATGCCCCAGGGATCAAATACTTTTTTACTGTCGCGTTGGATCCAAGCTGTGTTAAGTCCAGCAGCTTTTGCACCAATAACATCCCAGGGATTGCTCGATACCATCCAACAATGAGTGGGATCAGTTTGAGTGCGGTTGATTAAATAATGGTAAACCGCAGGATTAGGTTTAAAGGTCTGTAGGTCGTCCACGCTGATGACATCATGTAATTGAGGTAACACGCCAGCATTATGCATTAAATTGCGCACGGCTAGTTCTGGACCATTTGAAAATGCGACTAGGGTATGGCCTTGATTGCGCAGTAATGCTAGGCCAACAATAACATCCTCAAAGGCCGATAGTTGACTAAATTTTGCCAGCAGTTGCTGTTGTGCACTTGCTGTGAGGGTAAGGTTGTAAACCGTCAAACAATATTGCAGTGCTTGTTGAGTACAAACTGCAAAATCTGCATATTGCTGCATTAATCCGCGACGGAACGCATACTCGACTTTTTTATCGTGCCACAGTTGCGCAAACTCTAGCGCTTTATCGCCAATCAGTTGTTGCAGATGTTGGCCCATCTCTAGCGGATCCACTAAGGTGCCATAAACATCAAATCCAATGACTTTATTCATGATTATTGCTCTGTGAGTGTATGGTCAATGCTGAAGCTCTGAGTAAGTAGCCAAGCTAGGTTGTTAATATCCACATCTATGCGGTGTTTATTTTGCTAATGATACCCAAGTTCCCTTGACTATAAACTAACTGTAACATTCGTTCAAATATGATTTTGAGCGTTCGTTAAAATTAATAAATAATTAAAGGTGTTTGTTATACTTATCAGAAATTGGGTTGAATGATAAGCTTTGATACTAAGTTAATTCATTGTATTATATTGATTAAAAATCATTAAAGGTGATCTGAAATGGAATGTCCTCGTTGTCAGGGTGTGTTTGCCCGCAAGGCACTTAAACAAGTACGCAAAGGTAAACATGGCGTTGAAACACAATGCCCTAAATGCGAACAATGGCTGATGTTTGAGCCTAAAATGATGATGACCAAAAATATTGGTTTATTGATTTTATTGGTATTCAGTGTGGCTAATTTCTTTATCGACAACAATGACTATCGTCTGGTGTGTTCTTTCTTAGGTTTTGCTGGTGCCTGTATTGCCTTTTATGGCGTGTTTAAAAGCAAGCTTGTCGCGGCAGAATAATTTATCCATTTTAGCTTGGTGATAGTTCGTGATGTTGAGGCTATGATATTCGACGCAGCAATGAGTACCTGAGACTGTGTGACCCAGTGTTTTAGCCATTTACCTACACATAGTCAACATTGATAAGCCAAAGGGCCGAGGCGATGTTTGTTCGGGATAAAATCATCACAAGCGTATAAAAACGTCGACAATATAGTGATATTATTTTCACTGGCCAATTGATCTCTAGGGCTGTACAGAGAACTGCGCAAAGCATAAGCCCGATAAAGCGAAGTTTGAATGGTGTTTGATTGGAAAGGGGGGAGATAGACGTTCTATTATGCTGATTGAGATGGCTAAATCTCATGTGCTCTCGTGTCGTGTATTTAAAAAGAGAGGTGATGTTGATGACCTCTCTAAAGTGACATTGATTATTATCCCGAGCAGAGATTATTTAGACTTTCTCATCATTTCACGATGAGATTGAAACTCTTCAGCATCAATAAACTTATTGTGATCCAAATCGATACGTTCAAACATACCATCACGTGAGGCATTTTTTAACATGCGCCCTTCAGATTGATGCAACTCTTGCCGTGCTTTTTGAAATTGCACAAATTCCTCTTCAGATATCAATTTGTCTTGATTCTTATCAAAATCGGAAAATACAGGCATCTGAGACATTCTCATGGCTCCATTTTCATTTCCAATAGCAGTAACAGGCAAAGAAGTAGTAAGACAAACGAGTAATACTGATACAACATAGCTATTCATAATATTCTCCTTGTTAACTTTCAATCTTATTATACGCCCAATTAACCATGATTAAAGTAAGGTTATGTAAGGCGGTTAAATTGATTATTTTGCCTGTGTGCCAAGGGTAAGGTTCTCTGCTGACTATGGCTAAAAAGGATCTGATTTAGCCATTAAGGACATTATTGTATTTGTTCGTAATAGGATTAGCTATGGTTGCACAAATCGGAAGAGTTTAGGCAGCTAGCGTTTATATTTACACAACTTGCTGCTTAATTAACAAGGGGGGCGTACGTGATTCTGCGTTTTCATTAGGGCTAAAGAATAGGGAGACATTAACCAGACTATATCTTCTATAAAAGCTTCGATAATTTGTCCGTACGTCTCCCTAGGTATTCACATGAATGAACTATCGATTTAATACTCGTCGTTGTTCGCTTCGCTCATGCGCTCGCGTCTTTCTTGAGCTTCTTCAAAAGCAGCGTTGATTTCTTCTAATACAGAATCGACATCAGCGGCTGTGGTGTCTTCTTCAAACAAACCGGTTAGCTGTGTTTCGGGTGTTAATTCACCTTGTTCATACAAGGCCCACATTTCTTTAGCGTATTTTGTCGCGGCTAATTCTGGAGCAAATTGTGAATAATAGTCAGTCATATTATTCACATCACGAAATAACATTGCTTTGGCATTATTGTTGGCTGAGGCATCAACAGCTTGAGGCAAGTCAATGATCACTGGACCATCCTTGTCGACCAGCACGTTAAACTCAGACAAATCGCCATGCACAATACCCGCACATAGCATACGCACAACATAACCCATCATAATGTAATGCTGGCTTTGTGCTTGCTCGACACTCATCTGTGTTACGTCGTTTAATCGCGGTGCAACATCACCATGAATATTGGTGATCAACTCCATTAATAGCACACCATCAAAGCAGCCATAAGGCACAGGTACTCTAATTTTAGCCGCCGCGCATTTGTATAATGCGTCGACCTCGGCATTTTGCCAGGCTTTTTCTTGTTCTTCTCGACCGTATTTAGAGCCTTTTTCCATGGCTCGACCACGACGACTGTTTTTGGTTTTTCGACCTTCTTGATATTGTGCTGCTTTTTTAAAGCTGCGTTTAGTGGCTTCCTTATACACTTTCGCGCAGCGGATCGCATCGCCACATCTGATCATATAGACCGTAGCTTCTTTGCCACTCATGAGTTGGCTTATCACTTCATCGACGAGACCATCGTCAACCAGTGGTTGTAATCGTATAGGCGTTTTCATAGCGTCGTTATACCTTACTTGCGCGCTGGATGATATATCTAAGGAAATAATTTTTACTTGCAGATGGATCACTGATTAAATGAGGCATATATTACTGAATTTGTCGTTTGTATACTCTTGTCTAATGAATCAAAATCCTGTAGCAACCCACTTAAATATAGCTGATGTTATACATTTCCCCCGAGTGAGTCCCATCGGCTGAGCTCGGAGTTATCATCAATATTAACCACTGAATATGCTATATTAGCAGGCATTATGAACACTAGTGGTATCATTGACGTAAATGATGCCAAATAGAGTATGTCTACAGTGATGCTTGAGGAAGAGATAATGGTTAAATTCTGACTCAAATAAGCGTTATATTCAGTAAGGCTTCAGTTTTTATTCAGTTAGTATTGAGTGATAGCGAGGATAATACTTGAAGATTTGATCGTTATTGAATTTGAAACCATTGTATCGACAACAGCTTTTACCACTCAGTATTATGGAGCCAACTAACACAAGCTTGATTCAATCATTGGCATGGAAGTCATCATGCAAGCCTAATTCTTTTTACATTTAATAGAGTTTTTATGAAACGGACCTTACTTTTAGCACTATTTATTTTTTCTAACGCCGCCAACGCAGTTGAACCTCTTTTTGAAACCCCCAAAGACATGCAACCCACATGGATTGATAATATTTTGTCTGTGTTTGGTGCCGATGGTGAGTTTGATGACACTAAAGCCATTGATATGAGCTATTTGCCTACGGCTTATTACACCCCAGAGAAGAAGTTTGGTGTAGGGCTATTAATGGTGGGGTTATATAAAACCGATAATGCATCCAGTGAAGAGCAGCCCTCATCATTAGTATTGAACTCGTTTGCATCAATGAATCAATCCTATGGCGTTACAGTCGAGAACATGACGTTTTTAAATCAAGGTAAGCAGCGATTGCTGCTTGATTTAGAGCTGCACAATGAAGCAGCAGTGTATTATGGTGTTGGGATTGAACAAGGCGATCAAGACCTTAATCATCACGAATTCAAAGAACAACTGTATAGTTTTAAACCGCGCTGGATGACCGAAGTCGCCGATAACTATTTTATTGGCGTAGGTGCTGATTTTATTTATACCACAGCAGACAGTCTAGAATTAGTTGCCACCCAAGCCCCTGTTGATGC
This sequence comes from Shewanella sp. SR43-8, assembly GCF_014163775.1. Lineage (NCBI taxonomy): Bacteria > Pseudomonadati > Pseudomonadota > Gammaproteobacteria > Alteromonadales > Shewanellaceae > Shewanella > Shewanella sp. SR43-8. The sequence continues at coordinate 59,207 of NZ_JACJDX010000007.1, forward strand.
AAATAGCCTTTTGCCAGATAATTTTAGCTCAGGTGTTGTGATCACCAGTATTTATGACTCAAGAGATTATCGTTTGAATGCCACAAAAGGTTGGTTGTTTCAGCTGGATGCTGGATTATATCAAAATGACCAATTCGATTCGTTTTCTACCTATAATATTGAATTAGCGAATTATATCGATTTAGGGACAACACCTGGATTAATCGCTTGGCAAGTTCAAGGTCACCTTACCAGTGGTGACGTGCCGTGGAATCTTTTACCTGACCTTGGCGGTTCAGATGCGATGCGCGGTTACATTAGAGGCCGATATCGCGATGAGCAAATGATGATGGGACAGGTTGAATATCGATTACCAATATTTCAGCGCTATGGCATGGTATTTTGGGGCTCGGTCGGCAGTGTTGCGCCTAAAGTCAGTGATTTAACGGATACTCTATTAACCGCCTACGGCACTGGATTCCGCTTTAAAATTAAAGACAATATTAATTTACGTTTTGACGTTGGGGTGGGGGAGAATGACACTAACTTCTACTTAAATGTAAATGAAGTTTTTTAAGTCGATATTTCCTAAGGTCTTATTATTGCTTATAAGGCCTTCATGCGATTCCTATTTTTAAAGGAAAAGAAACCCGAAATGCTTTTTCTAGTAACATCAATGGCACCAATAAGACCGATACTGACAAGGTGTTGTCATATTAATGTATCAACCACAGCTTGTTTAGCGGCAACGAGAGTACTGATGATTCTCGGTTTTTCAAGTGGATTGCTGCACAGTAGCAGTGCCATGGCCGCTGAGGTTGAGCAAGAGTGTCAGCGAAACTTTAGTTACTCTATTTTTCTCAGTGGTCTGCACATGGGCAACATGACCCGCACCGAGAACTGGCAGGGTAAATCAGCCGTTATTACCTCAACAAGTAAAGCCAGTATTTTAGGTATTGGCACTCAATACCAGCAGCGCACTGAGTTATCTTGGTCAAATTCCACTCATGAATGGCTAACGCATAAGTTTCATCAACAAGTGACCGGCTTTCGTGCCCGAGACATGCAAGTCACTCTAGAAAATCACGGTCTCGGCTCTCGTGTTGATGTTGATGGTGAAGTCAGCCATTACCAATCAAATAGAATACCGCTCAGAGATGTTGATACTCTAGCCATTCAAATTCGTGAGTATTTACTCAACGGGCGACAGCAATTTGCGCTGATAAGACAAGCCTCTGATGCGGTTGAATCCTATCAGTACTATGTTAAAGACACACTCACCTCTAACATCGCACCCTGGGGAGAATTACAACTTATACCCGTTGAACAAACTGGGGCGGAAGAGGTGACTTACTATTTTGCGCCGAGCATAGATTATCAACTGGTAAAAGCACATTACCATGGGATTATTTTACAAGGGAATATTGAGTTAGACAGTTACGTGTCATCTTGCGACGCTTTGAGCAATAGTTAATCGCTAACGTAAAGAGGTGATAAGCGATGTCCTCTGAATAGCTTGTTGTCACCGATAACAAGCTTAAATGACGCTTATTGATCCCTTCATGCTCCATATTATGGCGATTCAGTTTCAGTTATCAGTGTTAGTCATAGGGTTAAGCTGACGTTAGGTATATCAGTCGCGCTACAATCCGCTTTTTGCCTATCGTATTTAACATCACTCCTTCAGGCTTTTCTTGTCCAATGCTTATCCCGAGTTCAGGTTAAATAGACAGTGTTGCTGCTAAATATAACTAAGCTGACGAAGAGACATATGTGCTTAAGAGGATAGTGTTAGCGGCGTTAAAATACACCGCGATCTGCTGTTATGGAGATAACTGAGGTTAAGATTAGATTAGCATTAGATTAGTATTAGTGCTGGAAGGCTTAGATTCTGTTGGGTAAATAAATACTATTCATTCTCGCCCTGAATATCAGCGATTAGGTTAAACCTCAATAGTTAAATCCCAACAGTTAAGCCGTAATCCTAACCTTTGTATGTAAAGGTCAATACAGCCGCTGCAATCCATTTACTGCAAGATATTTGCTGAAGTCGCTTAACTGAACAGATCAACTGAAATACAAGAAACCGTACAGAGTAATTTATCGATTAACCTTCGTGAGCTAATTTTGGGGTTATCTGTAACTGCTGGGTTAATGCTGTTGTCTGTTTATGGCTACTATTTTCCGCCGCATATTGACGTTTAGCCACAATTTGTACGCCCTCAGTGGATAATTTGAGGTTTAAATCGCTTTCAGGCACACAGCAGCAGGGCAGACATTCGTTAGACTTAAGCTCTGCCAGAGGTTTGGAGAGGTAGCTGACTTCTCCAGATATGACTGTGGTTTTACAGGCGCCGCAAAAACCGTTGCGGCACTCTGAAAATACTTTTACTTTTTTCGCTTCAAGCGCTTCTAGTAAGCTTGAGTGTTGGCCGTCAAATAAAATAACCGGCTGTCCTTTCAAGCTTACAATAGGCGCTTTTTTGAAAAATGTTTTATAGGTCAAAATCTAAAAACTCATCGCCATCAACAGAAGAATCAATTTGTCCTACAAGGTATGAAGACACTTCAACTTCTTGTGGGGCAACCTGTACTGCATCACTTTCTAACCAGTTTTTCATCCACGGAAGAGGATTTGACGATTCTTCGTATGGCTGCGGTAAATGTACCGACTTCATCCGCTGATTAGTAATAAATTCAACATACTGGCACAAAATCTGTTCGTTAAGACCAATCATTGATCCGTCTTTAAATAAATACTTGGCCCATGCTTTTTCTTGTTCTGCCGCTTTGACAAATAAGTCGTAGGCTTCTTGCTTACATTCAGCTGCAATCTCGGCCATTTCAGGATCGTCTTTGCCGCCTTGCATTAAGCTTAATATGTGTTGCGTACCGTTAAGGTGCAAGGCTTCATCACGGGCAATCAGGCGAATGATTTTAGCATTTCCTTCCATGACGCGACGCTCAGCAAAAGCAAATGAACATGCAAAACTGACATAGAAACGAATCGCTTCTAAAGCATTAACCGACATCATGCACAAATATAATGACTTTTTCAGTATGCGTGAGTTAACGGTAATTTCTTTGCCGTCGATCACATGAGTGCCTTCACCTAACAGGTTATTAATCTGGGTAAGGTGAATTAAATCATCGTAATAAGCCGCAATATCACCGGCACGCTTTAAAATTTCATCATTTTGCACAATATCGTCAAACACCACAGAAGGATTGTTAACAATATTACGAATAATATGAGTGTACGAACGCGAGTGAATCGTTTCAGAAAATGACCAGGTTTCAATCCAGGTTTCTAATTCAGGTAGCGATACTAACGGTAAAAACGCTACGTTAGGTGAACGCCCTTGAATTGAGTCGAGCAAGGTTTGGTATTTAAGGTTTGACAGAAAAATATGTTTTTCATGGTCAGGTAAATCACCGAAATCAATTTTGTCGCGACTGACATCAACTTCTTCTGGGCGCCAGAAGAAACTTAATTGCTTTTCAATCAGTTTTTCAAAAATTTCATATTTTTGCTGATCGTAGCGTGCCACATTCACGGATTGACCGAAAAACATAGGTTCTTTGGTCGAATCGTTAGGTATTTGACAAAATGTTGAGTAAGCCATTATTTAGGTGTCCTGAAAACGCATTTTCCAAAAGCGGGGAAGACCCCCGCTAAATATACATAAAGTGAAGATTAAATTTTACACGCACCGCCACCGCAGCCATCGTCTTCTTCTTCGACAGCAATAATGTCGTCAAATTGATCAGAAGCACCGTCGCGAGTGTTATGATAATACAATGTTTTAATCCCTAGCTTGTAGACACTTAACAGGTCTTTAAGCAAGGTTTGCATTGGTACACGACCGCCTTCAAAACGGCTTGGGTCATAATTGGTATTGGCTGAAATCGCTTGATCGATAAACTTCTGCATTAAACCAACAAGCTGGATATAACCATCATTGTTTGGCATATTCCACAGCAGTTCATACTTGTCTTTAAGCAACTCAAAGTCTGGTACTACTTGCTTTAACTGCCCGTCTTTACTGGCCTTAACGCTGATCAATCCACGTGGAGGCTCAATACCATTAGTCGCATTTGAAATTTGCGATGAAGTCTCAGAAGGCATTAATGCAGACAAGGTCGAGTTACGTAAGCCGTACTGTTTAATATCGCTACGTAAACCTTCCCAATCCATGTGCAATGGTTCGTCACAAATTTTATCTAAATCGCGCTTATAGGTGTCGATAGGTAAAATACCTTTCGAATAAGTTGTCTCGTGGAATAACGGACATGCACCTTGCTCTTTAGCTAAGTTCATTGACGCTTTGAGTAAATAGAACTGAATCGCTTCAAAGGTTTTATGAGTCAGGTTATTTGCTGAACCGTCAGAGTACTTTTTACCATTTTTAGCCAAATAGTTGGCAAAGTTAATCACACCAATACCTAAAGTACGGCGATTCATTGAGCTGGTTTGCGCGGCTTTGATTGGGTAATCTTGATAATCAAGTAAGTTATCTAATGCACGCACAGCTAAATCTGCTAAAGGCTCAAGTTCAGATAAATCCTTAATCGCACCTAAGTTAAGCGCTGATAAAGTACATAAGGCGATTTCACCGTCTGGATCGTCAATGTTAGTTAACGGTTTAGTCGGCAAGGCAATTTCTAAACATAAGTTAGATTGCTTAATCGGTGCTACTTTAGAGTCAAATGGACTGTGCGTATTGCAATGGTCGACGTTTTGAATATAGATACGGCCAGTAGAGGCACGTTCTTGCATCATCAGTGAAAACAATTCAACTGCTTTGATCTGCTTTTTACGTATGCTGCTGTCTTGTTCATACTGCAGGTATAAACGTTCAAATTCGACTTGGTCTTCAAAGAAAGCATCGTAAAGGCCAGGCACATCAGATGGACTAAATAAGCTAATGTAGTCGCCTTTGATTAAACGTTGGTACATTAATTTGTTTAGCTGCACGCCGTAATCAAGATGACGCACACGGTTGTCTTCAACACCACGATTATTTTTCAGTACTAGCAGTGATTCAACTTCTAGATGCCATAACGGGTAGAACAGTGTTGCTGCACCACCACGGACTCCGCCTTGGGAACAAGACTTAACCGCTGTTTGGAAATACTTATAAAACGGTAAACAACCGGTGTGGAATGCTTCACCGCCACGAATAGGGCTACCTAAAGCACGAATACGGCCTGCATTAATACCAATACCTGCACGTTGGCTCACGTATTTAACAATAGACGATGCCGTAGCATTGATTGAGTCTAGGCTGTCATCACACTCGATGAGTACACATGAGCTGAATTGACGTGTCGGTGTACGAACACCCGCCATGATTGGCGTTGGAAGTGAAATCTTAAATAAAGATGTCGCGTCATAGAAGTCTTTAATGTACTTCAAACGGATTTCTTTTGGATAACGAGCAAACAAACACGCTGCGACTAAAATGTATAAAAACTGTGCGCTTTCATATACTTCGTGAGTCACACGGTTTTGAACCAGGTATTTACCCTCTAGCTGCTTGACTGCGGCGTAAGAGAAATTCATGTCACGCCAGTGATCAATATAGCCATCAAGGATATCTAACTCTTCACGGCTGTAATCCGCCATGATGTGCATGTCATATTTACCAATTTCAACTAACTTGGTGACATGATCGAATAGCTTAGGCGGTTCAAATTGGCCAAACGCTTTTTTACGTAAGTGGAATACCGCTAAGCGGGCTGCCACAAATTGGTAATCAGGTGACTCAGGAGAGATCAAGTCAGCCGCGGCCTTAATGATCGTTTCATGAATGGCTTCAGTTGGAATGCCATCAAAAAACTGCAGATGAGATCGAAGTTCTACTTCAGATACTGAGACGTTTTTTAATCCCTTGGCTGCCCAAGTGATCACGCGATGAATTTTATCTAAATCGATCGATTCACGTTCGCCACTGCGTTTAGTGACTGTCATATTGCTATTCATTGAAGAGAGGCCTTGGTTCTATATCTAATCATGTGATCTGTTGTTGGATGCAGTGCTGCTGGGTTCGATCTGAACCCGTTACAAAACAATTCCATGTTAAAACAATCAACTTGAAGGTACTCACAACATGGCAGTAAACCACCAATACGTTCAGTTAACATCTATCTCCTCGTTATGCTGTGGAGTAGTGTTTTGATTGTCGGCCACACACAAGATATGGTGTTATTTAAAATCTAAGATACAAGATAGTGAGGTTTGAGTTTTTTTGCAAGCCACAATTATATTAACTTCTTGTGGATAACTTGAGGATAAACGGCAGGGTTAGTGACAGCTAACCCTAGAGCCCAAATTTATAACGTGTTTTTTATAAATGATATTTTTTCAACCATCAAATAAGAAAGTTTTGATCGCTAAAATAAACAGCGATCGAAAATTTACCCTCAATTTTAGATTGATCTTTTAGGGCTTTTGATCGGTAAGTGATTGTCAGCATAATCTTTAGCCAATGATGCATTCAGAGGTGTATTTTTGATGAATCGATCTCAAAAAGACGACGGAGTAAAAAAGTGTTTTAATGCTGCACCATGTTCAAATTGGCATGTTGCTGGCCATGTATTCGGTGTGTCGCTGGGTGATAAATAGCCCCATAAGGCAATGCCACCTATCATACTTGCGTTGCGAGCGGCGACTAAATCACGCTCAGCATCGCCTAGGTATAAAATACTTTGAGGTGCGATGGCTATTTGTTGAGCGGCTAATAACATCGGCGCAGTATGAGGTTTAGCGTGACAGGTACTATCGCCGCTGATCATGGTTTTCAGTTTATCGGTTAAGCCCAGCTTTTGTATTAATGGCCGAGCAAATCGAGCTGGCTTATTGGTGACGACACCGTAGGGAATGGCTTGGGAATCTAATAGGGTTAAGAGTTCGGGTAAATCGTCGAACAAACGGCTGTGATCGCCATTAATGCGTGCATAATGGTGCAGTAGTGCTTGTTGAATATCAAGTTGAACGTGTTCATCTGCCTGTGGAATAGCGGTCTTGACCAAATATAAACTGCCATGTGAAGCCGCATGACGCATGGTTTCGAGCGTTTGAACCTTAAAACCGGCTTCGTCTAAACTCAAATTTAATGCTTGGACTAAATCAGGTGCGGTGTCGGCTAAGGTACCGTCTAAATCGAACAGTACCCCTTTAATGTCGTGCATATGCAAGAGTTAGCTCCTCACAGAGAAATGGCAGTAAATCCACGCAGCCTTTAATAGCGTTAGCGGTATAACATAACGCTATTGGGCTTCATTTATGTTTTTCACTGTTGCAACAGTGAAAAACATAGGCTGGCTAATCTATTTTTTGTGTGGCTATCATATAGTTAACATCGACACTCTTGGTGTACTTAAATACACCTGATAGAGGATTGTAAGTAATACCTAATGCATCTCTGCACAATAAATCGGTGTTATCGACTAATGCCATCAGTTCAGATGGGCGAATAAATTTACTGTGATCGTGGGTGCCAATTGGAAGCATTTTTAATAGATATTCAGCGCCGATTATGGTTTTAAGGTATGACATCATATTGCGGTTAATCGTCGAGATAAATACAAAACCATTGGGTTTTACCATGTCACAACATGCTTGAATTACCGATTGTGGATCCGGTACATGCTCAAGCATTTCCATACAGGTTACTACATCGTATTGCTCGCGGTGCGAATCGCGGTGTGCTTCGGCGGTAGTTTTAAGATAGTTAACCGCTACCCCAGAATCTAATGCATGCAGTTTTGCCACTTCAAGTGGTTCAGTTCCCATGTCAATACCATCAACGTGTGCACCCAGGCGAGCCATACTTTCTGACAAAATGCCACCGCCACAGCCGACATCAAGCACTTTCTTATCGAAAATACCGCCAGCGGTTTGATCAATGTAGTTTAAACGCAGTGGATTAAGTAAGTGCAATGGCTTGAACTCGCCATTGAGATCCCACCATGTTTGTGCCATGGCTTCAAATTTTGCGATCTCTTGCGGATCAACATTGGGTGTCGATTGTTCAGCGTGTGACATAACTTAACCTAAGTGTCTAATAAAGTATGATGGCTATTATAACGATAACCTTTGTGAATAGTAGTCAACAATGGCTTGGCTTGTTCACACTTGCTCATAAAACATCCACTTAAGCCAGCTTAATTGTAAAATTGTGCTCTTAACTGCTTAAAGCATCAGCAAATTGGCTTTGATTATGACTTATTTATTAGCCTATATTCATGTGCCAATAATATAAATTCGCTGAATATATTAGCTTTTTTATCATTTTTAAGAGTCATAGAGCATTTGACAGGTCTTTGTTCTGGCGACATTAATTATCTGTGTTAGAATGCCAAATCACGTTTTTAAGCTAGATAATAATATGGAAGTTTTATTGTCAGCTCACTTTAGAGGAACGCGCAGTTTATGACTGATCTGGCATCATCTATTTCGCCAATTAACATCGAAGACGAACTTAAGAATTCTTACCTTGATTATGCCATGAGCGTAATTGTAGGTCGTGCATTGCCTGACGTTCGTGATGGGTTAAAACCTGTTCACCGTCGGGTTTTGTTCGCAATGAGCGAATTAAAAAACGATTGGAACAAACCATATAAAAAATCCGCTCGTGTCGTTGGTGACGTAATTGGTAAGTATCACCCACATGGTGACACAGCTGTATACGATACTATTGTACGTATGGCGCAACCATTCTCGCTACGTTACACCTTAGTTGATGGACAAGGAAACTTTGGTTCTGTCGACGGTGACTCTGCAGCTGCGATGCGTTATACCGAAATCCGCATGCAAAAGTTGGCGCATTCATTATTAGCCGACCTTGAAAAAGAAACTGTGGATTTTGTGCCTAACTACGATGGCACTGAGATGATCCCTGCGGTGTTACCAACACGCGTACCGAACCTATTAATTAACGGTTCATCGGGTATTGCGGTTGGTATGGCCACCAATATTCCACCACACAATTTAACTGAAGTGGTCAAAGGCTGTTTGGCGTTAATCGAAGATCCAAGTTTATCGATTGAACAGTTAATGGAATACATTCCAGGTCCAGATTTTCCAACGGCAGCGTCGATTAATGGCCGCAAAGGTATTATTGATGCGTACAACACCGGCCGCGGTCGCGCGATCATGCGTTCTAAAGCGGAAATCGAAACGGAAGAGAATGGTCGTGAACGTATTATTGTTCATGAAATTCCATATCAAGTTAACAAGGCGCGTTTGATTGAAAAAATCGCTGAACTTGTTAAAGATAAAAAATTAGAAGGTATCAGTGGCCTACGCGACGAGTCTGATAAAGACGGTATGCGTATTGTTATTGAAATCAAACGCGGTGAAGTGGGTGAGGTTGTATTAAACAACTTATATGCTCAAACACAAATGCAGTGTTCTTTTGGTATTAACATGGTGGCATTGACCAATGGTCAGCCTAAATTGTTTAACCTTAAAGAAATGCTGGAGTGTTTTATTCTTCACCGTCGTGAAGTAGTTACCCGTCGTACAGTATTTGAATTACGCAAAGCCCGCGAACGCGCCCACATCCTTGAAGCACTTGCTATTGCACTGGCTAACATCGATCCGATCATTGCACTGATTAAAGCTTCGCCTACACCGGCTGAAGCTAAAGCTAAATTAGTCGCACAAGGTTGGGAGTTAGGCCATGTACAAGGCATGCTGGAAAAAGCGGGTGACGATGCAGCTCGTCCAGAATGGTTAGAGCCAGAGTATGGTATTCGCGATGGTCAGTACTATTTAACTGAGCAACAAGCACAAGCTATTCTAGAGTTACGTTTACACCGTTTAACCGGTCTTGAGCACGATAAAATTTTAGCTGAGTATGAAGAGCTATTAGTACTTATCGCAGGCCTGTTATTCATTCTTCGTAATCCATCACGCTTGATGGAAGTGATTAAAGAAGAGCTAGAAGAAATTCTTGAGCAATACGGTGATGAGCGTCGTACGATTATCAACGCTAACGAAATTGATATGAGTCTTGAAGACTTAATCAATGAAGAAGACGTTGTAGTAACCTTGTCTCACTTAGGTTATGCAAAATACCAAGTATTGTCCGACTACCAAGCGCAGCGTCGTGGTGGTAAAGGCAAAGCGGCAACTAAAGTAAAAGATGAAGACTTTGTTGAGAAGTTATTGGTGGCGAACACCCATGACACCATCTTGTGTTTCTCTGACTTTGGTAAAATGTATTGGTTAAAAGTATATCAATTACCTTTGGCCAGTCGTACTGCTCGTGGTCGTCCAATTGTTAACTTATTACCACTTTCTGACGGTGAGCACATTACTGCCATTCTACCGGTACGTGAGTATGCTGATGATAAGTTTATCATTATGGCTACAGCACACGGTACCGTTAAGAAAACAGCATTAACGGCGTACAGTAACCCTCGTGCAAACGGCATTATTGCTGTGAACCTAAAAGACGGCGACCAATTAATTGGCGTTGATATTACTGAAGGTAGTGACGACATTATGTTGTTCTCTAACGAAGGTAAAGTGGTTCGCTTTAATGAGAAAGCGCGTGATTCTGAAACCGGTGAAGTGAAGATTGATGCTGAAACTGGCGAAGAAGTGATTGCATTGCGCCCAATGGGTCGTACTGCAACGGGTGTTCGTGGTATTAAGCTCGATGCTGGCCAAAAAGTGGTGTCGTTAATTGTGCCTAAAGGTGACGGCGCTATCTTAACCGTAACCGAAAATGGTTATGGTAAGCGTACTGAGCTGAGTGAATACCCAGCGAAGAGCCGTGGCACTAAAGGTGTGGTATCGATTAAAGTCAGTGAGCGTAATGGTGAAGTTGTTGGTGCCGTTCAAGTAGGTACTTTTGACGAAATTATGCTGATCAGTAATAAAGGCACCTTAGTGCGTACTCCAGCAGAAGGTGTATCTATTATTGGTCGTAACACTCAAGGTGTGACGATCATTCGTACCGCAGAAGACGAGAAAGTCGTTGGTTTGCAGCGTATTGAAGAGATTCAAACCGAAGAGTTGTTAGACGCAGAAGGCAATGTTATTTCACCTGCGGACAGTATCGAAGGTGAAGCTATTGACCTTGATGCGGCTGAGTCTACTGAGTCTGACGTAGAGAGTGACGGACAAAGTGATGTAGAGAGCGACGAACAGGACTAACCTGAACGTTTACTTTGTAACATCAATAACGAGCGCCTTATGGCGCTCGTTTTATTTTACGGAAAATAATTCATCAAAATAGGCTGATAAAAGTCTATTCAACTGGTGCTAAAGTCCTTAGTATTAATAGTCTTATGTGTGTATTAAAAACTGATTCAAGGAGTTGTCTGTGAGCGCGATTTATAATTTCTGTGCGGGTCCTGCTATGTTACCTCAAGCTGTAATGCAAAAAGCACAACAGGAATTAATCGATTGGAATGGCCTTGGCGTCTCCGTGATGGAAATCAGTCATCGCAGTAAAGAGTTTATTGCCCTGACCGAACAAGCAGAAGTCACACTGCGTAAGTTAATGAACATACCTAAAAACTATCATGTGTTGTTTATGCATGGTGGCGGCCGGGCGCAATTTTCTAACGTAGTCAATAATTTCTTGGGTGATAATGGTCGGGCGCTGTATTTGGTCAGCGGTCAATGGTCATCTTCTGCGGTAACAGAAGCGCAGAAGCTAGCCGGTGAGCACAGTATCGACAGCATTAATATTGTTGAGCAAGTCAATGGCCTTAATCAAGTGACATTACCTGACTTACATGCAATCGATAAAGACTATCGTTATGTACATTATTGCTCAAACGAAACCGTTGACGGTATTGAAATTTTTGAAGAGTTTACTAGTCCGTGGCCGATAGTTGCTGACTTGTCATCCACTATCATGTCGCATGAAATTGATGTTAGTAAATACGGACTTATTTATGCCGGCGCGCAAAAGAACATCGGCCCATCGGGTTTGTCGATTGTTATTGTGCGTGACGATATGCTCAAATTACCAAGTTTGCCGCAGTCTTCAATAATGGATTATCGTGTCGCGGTTGAATACGGTTCAATGTTTAACACCCCTCCAACGTTTGCCTGGTATTTAGCTTCTGAAGTATTTGCTTGGTTGCAGGCTAATGGCGGCGTGAGTGCCATGGCAGAGATAAACCAGCAAAAAGCGAAGTTACTGTATGAGTGTATCGACAACAATCCATTTTATAAAAATGGTGTTGCGCCACAAAATCGTTCACGTATGAACGTTACTTTTCAATTAGTGAACGATGCCTTAGACAGTGAGTTTTTAGCCCAAGCAGAGCAGGCCGGTTTAGTCGCGTTAAAAGGGCACCGTATTGTTGGTGGTATGCGTGCCAGTATTTATAACGCCATGCCGTTAGCGGGTGTGCAAGCGTTAGTTGATTTTATGAATAACTTTGCTGTAAAGCACAGTTAATTCGAACCGCTTATTTAACGTAAGCTCGGCTTAATAATGAAAAAAGCGAATGCCAAATAGCATTCGCTTTTTTTATGTCATCGATATAGGTGTATTTCAACGCTTCATTGCTGATCAAACAAGCCTTGATAGCAAACATCATCGACGAAGTTTAGGTTCTTGAATGCCATATCATCATGAAGTAAAAATAGCCGGTTTTATCGAGTCGATAACGCTCATCCTTACACCCAAAAACGCCCATACTTAATCCCATATCGAGCAATACATGAATGGCATATTCAGACAATTTAACATCTTGAGTAAATTGAATTAGCTTAATACCTTCGTTTCCGGCGTCATCAACTTTTGCCAGTAAGCCAAATTGACTTAAGTCACGGGCTACTTAAAAGCTTATTGGTGCGAAGGCTATTGTTTGTGCTTCAAACTGGGCATCAAATGCAGACATTTTTTGGGGATTGGTAAAAAGACATTAACAGTATTAACTCGAGGCAGGAGGTGATATGACTTTAATCGTAGCCAGATCATGCTAGTAAGGGGTTAAGCGACTTCTCGTTTTTGTTTTTTGATAAAGTTATAGCAATGTATGCTAAAGAATAACACTCGTTTTTTGGATTATTTTTCCGGCAATCACGTCTTTATGTTCACTGCCGCATTAGCATGCGTTGAGCCGGTCGTGGAGAACTTGGCATTGAATAGCGTGTCAGCGTATTTACTATCAATGCTTGCTGACTTTCTATCGCGCCGTTCGCCTGAGTTTGTAGAAATCACTCACCTCAATGAATAATTCGAGCGGGGCTGATCCCGCTCGAATTATCTTATTTAACTCAGTAAGCCAAATAGAATGGCCGTCATAGACAATAAACCAGTAATAACGACGAATATGTTGCTTACTCGGCCACGGTAGGCTTTAAGTGCTGGTACCTTGTGTATCGCATACATTGGCATGAGATACAGAATTGCTGCAATCACCGGGCCGCCAAGTGCTTCAATCATCCCCAAAATACTTGGGTTGATAATCGCTACGCCCCAAATAGTGAAAAACATAAATCCTAAAATACATTTATCTAATGTTTTGCTATTGGCTGGCTTGCTGCTATTAGGCAGTTGCTTAGTGATAATGCCTTTTAAACCCTCAGTGGCACCCATATAGTGACCGAAGAAAGATGAAATAATAGCGATGAAAGCAATCACAGGAGCAAAATAGCTGATAAAGCCACTTTCGTGCACGTTGGCAAGATAAGACAAGATTGGCAGGTTATCAGCCTTTGCTTCTAACAACTGCGCCGGTGTTAACGACAGCACGCAAGAGAACACGAATAACATTACAAATCCCACTAGCATAATGGCTGTATTGCGCAGGATAGCGTCCGCCTTTTTCGAGGCATTGACACCGTGTTGTTTTTTTAGTGACACCGAAAACTGAGAGATAGCAGGTGAATGGTTAAAGGCAAACACCAATACTGGTATGGTTAACCAAACAGTGCCCAAGAAATTAGTGGGTGAAGGCACATCCATCAGTGCATCAAACTTCCATTCTGGTATGAGATACAATGACATGAAGGCGAGGATCGCAACTAATGGATAGACTAAAAGTCGTGTCACCGAGAGCATAAATTTTTCACCCGCGACCATCACAGACATCATGCATAAGATTAGTGATCCTGAAAGTAACCAGCGCGGAATACCACTAATTTTATCAACAACTTGCACGCCTGCTTCAGTCAGCATAGGCGTTCCATCCAGCATGGCTCTTGGTACGTCGGTAAACATGCCCAATTGATTAATAATAAAACTATCAACAGTATTGGTTATCCCCACACCGTAGATTAACACTATTGGAAAAATGGCTAAAAAATATAGCCAGGTTATGGCTTTACCTGCGCCAATACCAAAATGTTCTTCTACTACTTGGGTGATGTCACTACCAGGAATGGCTGAAGAACACAGGAAACGCGATAAACCACGATGAGCAAAATAGGTCATCGGGCCTATTATCACTGCCATAAACACGAGTGGCCAAAATCCGCCCATTCCGGCATTGATTGGTAAAAATAAAATACCTGCCCCGACGGCTGTGCCAAACAGGCTTAACATCCAGGTCGTATCTTGGCGCGACCACCTCGTACTTGAAACAACGGTCGACTCGGGGATATCTTGTACACTTACGGCTTCATTTTGCATAACTGACTTACCTTTAAGGTAGATTAATCTTAACTCGGGGTCATAAACGGATATCGAACAGTCCTTTGTTTCGCTAACTGTGCTGCATTGACTTGCAATAGATCCGCTATTGTCTAAGCCAGTAATAAAAGACTGTGTCGTGTTAGTAAACCAAATGACAAGTTCAATATGAAATAGGCTGACTCTTGTTATTGTGCCTTACATTTCCCGAGTTGATGTTAGGTTAAATTCAGCGCCAGACTATATCTTTTTTCGAGGAATTAAATAGTTACCAAGTCGAAATGTTAATAAGGTTCATGAATTGGGAGCTGTATCCCGATGATGGTAAATCAAACATCACAAGCATTTTCAATTTATCTACAACCCTCATGTATAGATTTAACAGTGCAGTTACTAATCTTGCATCAGCAAGCACTCATCACTCATTGATGGAAGTGGGGGATGGCACTGTTGAGATTCAAAAATAAACACTAGTAATATGGCTTGCAGGAGAAAATCATAAAAGATGGGGGGCAGATGCTATCAAACCAGTCGATGCATATGGGTAAATATATTTAGGCTGGTTTAACAGGCTTAAAAAAGGTCGCAATATGCGACCTTTTTGATGAGGTAATGTGGTTTCAACGCACCTTGATGACAATAGCGTTTAGTTACAATACCGCTGCGATAGATTTAGCTAAATAATCCACATTAGTTTCACTGATACCGGCAATACTGATGCGGCTTGAACCTACCATGTAAACGCTGTATTGCTGTTTAAGTATGGCTACCTGCTCAGGATTAACCCCTAAGAATGAAAACATGCCTTTTTGACGAGCGATAAAACTAAAGTCGCGATCAACGCCATTGGCTTTAAGTTTGTCGACTAAAATGGCACGATTACCATTAATGCGATCACGCATGACCTTTAGTTCGTCCAACCATTGCTGCTTAAGGGCTGGAGTGCCTAAAATGGTTTCAACAATCGCCGCACCATGTGCTGGCGGCATAGAATAAAGACAGCGTACTACATATAACAATACCGATTGGGTAATATCTGCAGTGGCGCTGTTTTTAGCCACAATGGAGCAAGCGCCAATACGTTCGCGATACAAACCAAAGTTTTTCGAGCAAGAACTGCATAAAATCATGCTTTCAACGGCCGCGGCCATTTGGCGTACGCCGTAAGCATCTTCATCTACGCCGTCACCAAAACCTTGATAAGCCATATCAATTAATGGTGTAAAGCCTTGCTTAACGGTAACCTTAACCACTTCATCCCATTGCTCTGTGGTTAAATCCATGCCGCTTGGGTTATGACAACAAGCATGTAAAAGCACCACGTCATCTTTTCCAATGCTATTTAAGGTTGCCAGCATTTGATCAAATTTAAGGGTTTTGCTGTCGTAGTCATAGTACGGATAGGTTTTAACTGTAATGCCAGCCGCTTCAAATAACCCCGTATGATTTGCCCACGTTGGGTCGCTTACCCATAACACGGCATTTGGATTACAACGTTTAATAAAGTCAGCTGCAACGCGCAGAGAACCGGTTCCGCCAGGCGTTGACACTGTTCGAACGCGGTTAGCGAGTAATGCGCTGTGACTGGCACCAAACGCTAATTCACCCATAAGTTGATTGAATGATGCTGAGCCTGTTGGGCCTATGTACACTTTGGTTGTTTCTGTGTCTAAACGAATTTTTTCAGCCGCTTTTACACAATCTAGAATAGGTGTATGACCAAGAGGATCTTTATATACGCCAACACCTAAATCGACTTTATTTGGGTGATTGTCTTCGCGGTATTGAGTCAATAGGCCTAAAATGGGATCGGCAGGCAACGCGGTTAATGAATTGAACATGAATAGACCTTCTTATTTTAAATTTACAGGCATTAGGGCGAAATAAGCTAACAAGATACATATTATGGTCTTTAGCATAACGTGATTTACATCAATAAAGAACTGCTAAATATACTGTGATCGGATATTAGAAAAGCGTAATTAGTGAATTTTGGCAACAATGGCTGACAACTGAAACAAGCATTATTATGCTCGCAATGACCTCCTCAATACCGACTTAATAGTAAATAAATTCAACTTGAGTATAAAAGTCACCTAAAACACAAAATAACGGTTGAATCCTTGCTGACAATCAGTAACGTAGGGCTACGAAGAATTATTTAGTAAATTATTAGTAAACTGTACCGAAACATTGCCAGTGACATGTATTTGTAAAATGTGCACCGCTCCGTATTACATTAACAATGTCACGTTTATTTATCCGGCTAAGCCTTTTACTCATATATCGGTCTATCGACGTTTAATGAGTGCAACACTAAGAAGAGTATTAATGAAACAATTGCGTCTAGACCACATTACCCGCATGAATGGCGAAATTAACATTCCTGGCTCCAAGAGCATTTCTAACCGCGCGTTATTATTGGCAACTTTAGCACAGGGTAAAACCACTCTGACTAACTTGCTCGACTCTGATGACATTCGTTATATGTTGGCATCATTAAAGCAGTTAGGTGTGCATTACCAATTGTCTGACAATAATACTATTTGTGAACTGACTGGTTTAGGGGGCGCAATTTCATCTGCAAATGCACAGAGTTTATTTCTTGGTAATGCTGGTACAGCAATGCGGCCATTATGTGCCGCACTGACATTAGGTCATGGCGAATTTACCTTAACCGGTGAGCCTCGTATGGAGGAGCGTCCAATTGGCGATTTGGTCGATGCGCTGCGTCAATTAGGCGCTGATGTCACCTATCTGAAAAATGATGGTTTCCCACCATTAACGATTAAGGCAACAGGCTTAAATGGCGGTGATGTTGACATTGCCGGTGATTTATCAAGTCAATTTTTAACCGCATTACTCATGGTCGCGCCACTGACCAAAGACAGCGTCAACATTAATATCAAGGGCGAGCTTGTTTCTAAACCTTATATTGATATCACCATTGCGCTAATGAAGCAGTTTGGTGTCGAAGTGCTCAATCATCAATATCAACGTTTCGAAATAAAGGCCGGTCAGCAATATGTCTCACCAGGTAAAGTACTGGTAGAAGGTGACGCTTCATCGGCATCTTACTTCCTCGCTGCTGGCGCTATCCAAGGCGGCGAAGTGAAGGTCACTGGTGTTGGCCGCTTAAGTATTCAAGGTGATGTTAAGTTTGCCGATGCATTAGCCCAAATGGGTGCCGATATAGAGTGGGGCGATGATTATATTATTGCCAGAAAATCCACTCTTAGCGCCATTGAAATGGACATGAACCACATACCTGATGCCGCCATGACCATCGCCACTGCAGCTTTATTTGCCACAGGCACCACAAAACTGACCAATATTTATAACTGGCGTATTAAAGAAACCGATCGTTTAGCGGCGATGGCGACTGAATTACGTAAAGTGGGTGCGATCGTTGATGAAGGTTATGATTACATTACTATCACGCCGCCAGCGATATTAAATACCGCAGCGATTGATACCTATAACGATCACCGGATGGCGATGTGCTTTTCAATGATGGCATTTGCTGACAGCGGTATCACCATTAACGATCCAGACTGCACATCTAAGACATTTCCAGATTATTTTGCGCAATTTGCTCGTCTAGCAAAATAATCCACCTAACCAGATTGTCACTTGCTCTTTTATGTTGTCTTGCAATATAAAAGAGCGATCTTGGTTTTAATAACCGAAAATTCATCAGTAATTAACATTTTTTTGTTATACAATGCGCGCGCTTATTTTGATGAACCCTTTATCTTTTTCAGGGACGATAGATTATTTTCGGAGGAAACTATGTCAGAACGATCTCCAGTGATCACAGTAGATGGCCCTAGCGGTGCAGGGAAAGGCACAATATGCCAATTATTGGCACAACATTTAGGATGGCATTTATTAGATAGCGGGGCGATTTATCGTGTTTTAGCCTTAGCCGCTATTCATCATGACGTTGAGCTAGAAAACGAAGAAGCACTTACCTTATTAGCTGCTCACCTTGATGTCCAATTTTTAACTGGCACCGACATTGATGCCATTAAAGTGATTCTTGAAGGTGAAGACGTTACTACGACCATTCGTACTCAAGAATGCTCTAATGCAGCCTCTAAAGTCGCGGCGCTTCCACGGGTACGTGAGGCATTATTGCGTCGTCAACGGGCTTTTAGTGCCGCGCCAGGTCTGGTTGCTGATGGACGTGACATGGGCACCGTAGTTTTTTCAAAAGCCCCGGTAAAAATATTTTTAACAGCGTCTGCCGAAGAACGAGCGCAAAGACGCTATAATCAGTTGCAGGACAAGGGCTTCGATGTTAAAATCGACCGCCTTTTAGCTGAAATTATTGAACGAGACGACCGTGATATCAATCGCGCCGCTTCGCCGCTGGTCCCAGCTGAAGATGCACTTGTCATTGATACAAGCGGCATAGGCATTGAAGATGTATTGAAGCAAGTGCTTGAGTACGTTAGACAAAAAATTACTGTTGCGTAACCGAATTGTCGATTACTGTGCAGTAGGTATTCGTGTTAAGGATGACACGAATAATATTACTAGACTCCACATCTAGGATGGATGGTGGTTTATTTAATGAAAGTAACCTAAAACATGACTGAATCTTTTGCTGATCTATTTGAACAATCCCTTCAAACCCTAGAGTTCCGTCCAGGTTCTATCGTTCGTGGTACAGTTGTTGCCATCGAAAACGGTATGGTACTTGTTGACGCAGGCCTTAAGTCTGAAAGCCCAATCAATGCTGACGAATTCAAAAACGCACAAGGCGTTTTAGAAATCCAAGTAGGTGATGAAGTTGACGTAGCCCTTGACTCTGTTGAAGATGGCTTCGGTGAGACTCAATTGTCTCGCGAAAAAGCTAAGCGTCATGAAGCTTGGATCGTTCTAGAAAAAGCGTACGAAGATGCTGAAACTGTAATCGGTATCATCAATGGTAAAGTTAAAGGTGGTTTCACTGTTGAATTAAACGGTATCCGTGCCTTCTTACCAGGTTCTCTAGTTGACGTGCGCCCAGTTCGCGACACCGCTCACTTAGAGTTCAAAGAATTAGAATTCAAAGTTATCAAGCTTGACCAGAAGCGTAACAACGTTGTTGTTTCTCGTCGTGCTGTTATCGAATCTGAAAGCAGTGCAGAACGTGATACTCTTCTTGAGAATCTACAAGAAGGCCAAGCTGTTAAAGGTATCGTTAAAAACCTTACTGACTACGGTGCATTCGTAGACTTAGGTGGTGTTGACGGTCTTTTACATATCACTGATATGGCTTGGAAACGCGTTAAGCACCCATCTGAAATCGTTAATGTTGGTGACGAAATCAACGTTAAAGTACTTAAGTATGACCGTGAGCGTACTCGCGTATCACTAGGTCTTAAGCAACTTGGCGAAGATCCATGGTTAGAAATCAGCAAGCGCTACCCAGAAAGCACTAAGCTAACTGGTCGCGTAACAAACTTAACTGACTACGGTTGCTTCGTCGAAATCGAAGAAGGCGTTGAAGGTTTAGTACACGTTTCTGAAATGGATTGGACTAACAAGAACATTCACCCATCTAAAGTTGTTAACTTAGGTGATGAAGTTGAAGTGTTAGTACTAGACATCGATGAAGAGCGTCGTCGTATTTCTCTAGGCCTGAAACAGTGTAAAGTTAACCCATGGGATGACTTCGCAACTCGTTACAACAAAGGCGACAAAGTATCTGGTAAGATCAAGTCAATCACTGACTTCGGTATCTTTATCGGTCTTGACGGTGGAATCGATGGTCTTGTTCACTTATCTGACATTTCTTGGAACGGTACTGGCGAAGACGCAGTTTCTGAATACAAGAAAGGCGATGAAATCCACGCTGTAGTGCTTTCAGTAGACCCAGAGCGTGAGCGCATCAGTTTAGGTGTTAAGCAAACTGAAGACGATCCATTCAACGCATACTTAGCTGACAAGAAGAAAGGCACCGTAGTTCACGGTACTGTTTCTGCTGTTGACGCAAAAGGTGTTACAGTTGAACTAGCAGAAACTGTTGAAGGTTACATTCGTGTAGCTGATATTTCAGCAGACCGCATCGAAGATGCATCTACTGTATACTCAGTAGGTGATGCTATCGAAGCTAAGTTCATGGGCGTAGATCGTAAGAACCGTTCTATCAGCTTATCTATCAAAGCGAAAGATGAAGCTGAACAGAAAGAAGCGATCGCTACTTTGAACAAGCAAGACGAAGTTGTAATGAGCAGCGCAATGGCTGAAGCATTCAAAGCAGCTCGTAAGTAATCGAAAATCGTCTGTTGTATGGGGACGTGGTCCCCATTAGGCGACTGTGTTTGGCTTGATAATATGGGATAGCTAAGATGACAAAATCTGAACTTATCGAAAAACTCGCCACTAGGCAGTCGCAACTGTCGGCGAAAGAAGTGGAAAGTGCAATCAAAGAGATGTTGGAGCAAATGGCAACAACATTAGAAAGCGGTGATCGTATAGAAATCCGTGGATTTGGTAGTTTTTCACTTCACTATCGTGCGCCACGTACTGGCCGTAACCCAAAAACTGGTACCTCAGTTGATTTGGAAGGCAAGTATGTTCCACACTTTAAGCCGGGTAAAGAACTGCGCGAACGTGTCGATGCTGTTAATCCTTGATTAACGCTTTAATAAAAAGCCTCCTCTTGGAGGCTTTTTTGTATCTAATGGCAGTCAATGCTGGTCAGCCCAGTAAATTTCTTGGATAATCATTATATTGATGCACCTTCATGGAGAATAGCGTGAGATCATTTATTGTCGTTGTACTAGTTGGGCTATTGTTTGTTTTAGCATTATTATTTGGTGCTAAAAATGAGCAAGTTGTCACCTTAAGTTACTTTATTGCAGAAGGGCAATATCGATTACCTATTGTGCTTGCCGTGGTATTTTTCAGCGGGTTTATTATCAGCTGGATATTTGCAAGTTACCATATCGTCAAGCTAAAGCTGGCGTTGCGTAAAAGCAATAAAGCCCTTAAAAAGCTCAATGCTGCAGATGCAACAAGTGTTGCTGTAATGCCTAAGGATCAAGCTGTCTAGTATGCTAGAAATCTTGTTCTTGTTATTACCTATCGCTGCTGGTTATGGATGGTATATGGGACGACGCAGTATTCGTCATAGCGATAGCCAGCAGAGTAAAAAATTAAGCCGAGATTATTTTACTGGGCTTAACTTTTTACTGTCTAACGAGTCTGATAAAGCGGTTGATTTATTCATCAGCATGCTGGATGTCGATGACGAAACCATCGACACTCATTTATCGTTAGGTTCGTTATTCCGTAAAAGAGGTGAAGTGGATCGTTCCATTCGTATCCATCAAAACTTGATTGCCAGACCGAGTTTAACCAATGAGCAGCGCGATATTGCGATGATGGAGTTAGGTAAAGATTATATGGCTGCTGGGTTTTATGACCGCGCCGAAGAAATTTTTATTAACTTGGTCAGCCAAGATGATCACAGTGAAGAAGCCGAAACTCAGCTGTTATTAATCTATCAAGTGACTAAAGAATGGCAAAGTGCCATCGATATCACTAAGCGTCTTCCTCGTAAACGTCAGCAAGTGCTTAAGCGCACCACAGCCCATTTTTATTGCCAGCTAGCTGATGAAGCTCATAATGAAACAGATAAAATTAAAAAGCTGCAACAAGCCATTAAGCAGGATGCTCAATGTGGTCGAGCTTGGTTAACTCTCGCCAAGATTTATCTTGATGCTGGCCAAGTTGACTTATGTAAGCACGCGTTACAAGAGCTGAAAGTGGCTGATATTGATTTATTTGCCGATGGCGTTTCAATAGCAAAACAAGTTTATCGCGACACACAAGATCCTAATGGTTTTCACGAGCTACTCGCCAAAGCCATTGCCGATGGCGCCGGAGCAAGTGTAGTGGTGGCATTAGCTGAGCACAAAATAAGCCTAGATCAACATCAAAGTGCTGAAACCATGATGCTGGATAATTTATATCGTCATCCAACCATGAAAGGTTTTCAGCATTTAATGAAGTTACACATTCAACAAGCTGAAGATGGTCAAGCTAAGCAAAGTTTATCTATGCTTGAGCAACTTGTTGAACAACAAATTAAATTCCGCCCAAGTTATCGCTGTACTGCTTGTGGTTTTCCTTCTCACGGTTTGTATTGGCATTGTCCATCATGCAAACAATGGGGCAGTATCAAGCGGATAAAAGGCCTAGATGGTGAATAACGTGGCCATCGTAAAATACCAACCCTATAATTAATGCAGTAACACCATATTACCGCTGGAGTTCCAATGACTGAGAAATCAATTGTAGTCGCCCTCGACTATGACAATAAACATGACGCATTGACCTTTATTGATAAACTCGACCCAGAGATATGTCGGTTAAAAATTGGCAAAGAAATGTTTACCTTATTTGGGCCTGAGTTGGTTAATGATATTCACAGCCGAAACTTTGATTTATTCCTTGATTTGAAATTTCATGATATTCCCAATACCGTTGCCAAAGCCGTTGCCGCTGCTGCTGATTTAGGCGTGTGGATGACTAATGTGCATGCCAGTGGTGGACTTGCTATGATGCAGGCCGCTAAAAAAGCACTAATACCATTTGGTAAAGAAGCACCACTACTGATTGCGGTTACTGTATTAACCTCAATGTCAGATGAAGACTTAGCCTTACTGGGTATCAATGTGCCAGCATTTGAACATGTACTGCGCTTAGCTAAGCTGACTCATCAAGCTGGTTTAGACGGGGTGGTATGCTCAGCTCAAGAAGCTAAATTACTAAAATCATCATTTGGCCAAGACTTTACCTTAGTGACCCCAGGGATAAGACCAGCTGGCAGTGATGCCGGTGATCAACATCGGGTGATGACGCCTCCACAAGCCATTGCTGCTGGGTCTGATTATTTGGTGATCGGTCGCCCAATCACTCAAGCTGCCGATCCCTTAGCGGCGCTCAAGGCTATTTACCAATCGCTACATGTTTGATGTAAAGGCATTATTGAAACAGAGATATTATCTAGCAATGATGACAGTAAAGTACACTTATCTACATCAAGCAATCACACAGAAATAAAGGATGACTATGTCTGATAATACAAGGTTTGATTACACGGCTAAAAATGTTGTCGTGGTGGGTGGTACCTCTGGCATTAATCTTCAAGTTGCGATTCAATTTGCAAAAGCCGGTGCCAATGTTACCGTTGCCAGTCGCAGTGTTGATAAGGTCAACGCCGCCGTTGAATTGCTCAATCAAGCTAATCCAAATGCTATTCATTTAGGGGTGAGTTTTGATGTGCGCGACAACGATGCGTTAACCCTTGGGTTTGATAAAATTGCTTCCACTTATGGGCACATTGATGTGTTGATCAGTGGTGCTGCAGGTAATTTCCCTGCCAGTGCGGCAAAATTGTCTCCTAATGGTTTTAAATCGGTTATTGATATTGATTTAATTGGCAGCTTTCAAGTATTGAAACATGCTTATCCATTGTTATCTCGTCCAAATGGCAGCATTATTCAAATTTCTGCGCCACAAGCTTATATCGCCATGCCATTGCAAGTGCATGTTTGCGCCGCTAAAGCCGGTGTTGATATGCTCACTCGCACTTTAGCGTTAGAGTGGGGCGTTGAAGGCATTAGAATTAACTCTATTGTGCCAGGGCCTATAGCCGATACTGAAGGCTTTAACCGTTTAGCCCCCACTGATGAGTTACAGCAACGGGTGGCAAATAGCGTGCCGTTGAAACGTAATGGCCAGGGTCAGGACATTGCTAACGCTGCCTTATTCCTCGCATCAGATATGGCATCATATATTACCGGCGTAGTATTACCCGTTGATGGCGGTTGGTCATTAGGTGGCGCCAGTATTGCAATGACCGAATTAGGTGACATTGCCGCGAAGCACGGTTTATAAAAATCGATAAAATTAAAGGTATATAACATGGCCAATGCATTACAAGATCAATTGCTTAAAGCAGGTCTTGCCAGTAAACAAAAAGTGCGCGACGTTAAAACCCAAAAGCGTCGTGATAAAAAATCAAAGGTAGATGACGGCAGTTCAGCGCTCAAGCAACAGATTGCTGAGCAAAAATTAGCACAAGCCAAAAAAGATAAAGCCTTAAATGAGCAGCGCTTTGCCGCAGCAACTGAAAAAGGACAAGTCCGTGGCTTAATCAGCGAGTTTGCTAAATTTGCCATTACCGTTTCTAGAGATGCAGAGCTGAAATTCAACTACACCCTAGAAAACAAAATATATTCGGTTTACATCACCGACAAAATTCAAGCTGATTTATTAAATGGCACCTTAGGCATCATCCGTCATGAAGATAAAAGCTACATAGTGCCGCATAAGCTTGCTGAACGAGTGAAGTTACTTGTGCCGCAGTGGTGTGGTTATTTGTGGGATAAAGCGGCTAAAGATTCTGTGGCGCAGGTAAGCGGCGCTGATGATCCATATGCCGACTACGCAATTCCAGACGATTTAATGTGGTAATCATTAATCATTAACAAAAACGCCTCTAAATAGAGGCGTTTTTTGTGTGGTGTTTACTATTCTGCATTAGCCTGCTTGGCCGTTAACGCTATGACTTGCTGACAATAAGCAAGGTGATGGCGGATAGTGTCTAAGTATTGTGATGCTTGATAATCAATTAGGTACCAATAACTGGCTTGGCTGTCTGGGTATTGATTATAAAACAACGACTCAGCCAAGATTAAGTCGCTTTGATTGGCGTAGGTTAACCATTGCACACTAGGTAAGTTACTTAATGCGGCGAGTAACGCATATTGCACCTCAAGATTATCTGGTGTATCCGAGCTGACTTGCAGGGCTAAGCGTTGCGCCACCTTAAATTGTGGGTCGGTATTGTCTGGACTTAATAGCTTATTTTGCCGGCGACGGACCGCATCACTCAGTAAAACTTCAAATGGATTAATATCAACGGGTTCGTTATCCTGCGGCAATAGGGGACATGCATCATCGAGAAATAACGCTGGCCACTGAATATTATGGCTGGTGAGCTGTAATCCTAAGGCGATACGACGTTCGCCTAACCAATTATGCACCATGCAGGGTAAATACTCATTCGCCTGCATGTCATCAGGTCTGGCTAAAGAGGGTAATAAAGACATCCGCTGTACATTGACCTGTTGTGCCATCAGGGACATTAATAAAATAGTCACCAGTCCTGATGATGGCCAACAGGTTAACTGCACCTCGAGAGTTTCGCCTACTTCGGTAAGCAGTGACACTAATTGATCGTTATCCGGGCTATTACTGACCACAAAAGCATAATGTGAGCCAGCATAAGGCCCATTACAAATATTAATCACTTTATCGGCTTCATGTTGAGTGCCATTAAAGATGAAAGTATGTCCAATTTGAGCGGGTTGCCAATCACCACTTGCATTACCAATAACTGTTACTTGCTGAAAGTATTCAGATAAAATCGGTGATGAGGCCTGCGATTCAGTGCGAGTATGCATAAAGTGTCACTTGCTATTATCTAATGCTAAGGTCTGTTTATTGTGGTGAACAATGTGCTTTAAACACCATAGTTGTTAATCAAATAAGTTGCTCACCCAATCAGCGTTCGGCTAATTGTAACTCATTGAAACCCTATTGGGTTGAGAAACCTAAACAATCAACATAAAGGCAAGTGAGAAGCCAGCATTCGTCAAAATATGGTTAGATAATTGCTAAAAAGCTTTTCCTTTTGTGACGCTTTAGTATAAATTAAAACAACTGTTTTAATTATTCGTTTAAGAGACTCTTATGAACCCATACCAAGCACCGTTAAAGGACATGCAATTCTTGTTGGCACAGGTATTTGATGCAAAAGCAACATGGGAACAGCTTCCTGCGATGGCAGATGTTGTTGACCTTGATACTGCATTCGCCATTCTAGAGGAAGCCAATAAGATCAGCCGTGATCTGCTTCACCCTTTAAATCGCAACGGTGACGAGCAAGGTGTGGTTCATAAAGGTAACGACATTATTACCCCTGATGGTTTTAAAGAAGTGTATCAGCAGTTTTCTGATGGCGGTTGGGTGGGATTATGCGGCGAGGCGGATTTTGGTGGCATGGGTATGCCCAAAATGCTCGGTGTACTGGTAGATGAAATGGGCTATAGCGCATGTAACTCATTTACGCTTTACAGTTCACTGACCGCAGGCGCTGCATTGTGTATTAATGCTCATGCCAACGACGAGTTAAAACAAACCTATTTACCTAATTTGTATACTGGCCAATGGGCTGGTGCCATGGACATGACCGAGCCTCATGCTGGTTCTGATCTACGTGGTATTCGCACTAAAGCAGAACCACTTGATGATGGCAGCTACGCCATTACGGGTAACAAAATTTTTATTACTGGCGGCGATCAAGATTTAACTGAAAACGTTATCCACTTAGTATTAGCTAAACTACCCGGTTCAAAAGGTATTTCGTTATTTTTAGTGCCTAAAGTTCGCGTTAACAGCGACGGTAGCTTAGGCGAACCTAATGGTGTAACGGTAGGTTCTATTGAACACAAGATGGGGCTGAAAGCATCCGCGACGTGTGTGATGAACTACGATAATGCTAAAGGCTTTTTAATCGGTGAGCCGGATCGTGGTTTAGTGTGTATGTTTACCATGATGAACTATGAGCGTTTAGCCATTGGCTTACAAGGTTTAGGTAACGCGCAAGCGGCTTATCAAATGGCCAGTGAATATGCTAAAGATCGTTTACAAGGTATCGCAGCAGCGGGTTCTGCCACGGGTGCAACATCTGATCCAATTATTGTTCATGGCGACGTGCGACGTATGCTATTAACGATTCGCGCTATGACCGAAGCGGGTAGAGCATTGTCGGTATATACCGGTAAGCAGCTGGATTTAGCAAAATATGCTAGTGGAGATGTACAAGTAAAGGCGGCTAGATATGTAGGTTTACTGACCCCAGTATCAAAAGCCTTTTTAACTGACCGCGGTTTAGATGCCACCATCATGGGCCAGCAAGTCTTTGGTGGTCATGGTTATATCCGTGAAACAGGTATTGAGCAGTTTGTGCGTGATACCCGTATTGCACAAATATACGAAGGCACTAACGGTATTCAGGCTATCGACTTTTTAGGCCGTAAAATTACCGGTGATGACGTTGCTACCTTGACTGAATTTGTCGCTGAAGTGAATGCGAGTCTTATTGAGTTAACTCAGGCAAATGGCGATCATAAAGCGATGGTAAGCCAAGTGTTTGATGAGTTGCTAACAACCGCTAACTACATTAATGCTAACAAGAAAACTCAACCAGCATTAGTAAACTCTTGTGCGGTCGACTTTTTAGATGCCTTTGGTTACGCAGTATACGGCTACTTCTGGTTATTAATGGCCGATAAAGCATCAAGCCACGAAGATCAAAGCTTTGCGGCGCAAAAGCAATTTGTGGCAGATTTCTACATGGATAAGCTACTATCAAAATCTCAGTATCATTTATCACAAGTTAATCAAGGTGATAAATCTATTATGGCCATGCCAGCTGACATGTTCTAAGCCTAGTTACCGCTGAACTGAGTCGATAACTGAGTCCATTATGCGCTGCTGATAAATTGCAGCCACACAAGAAGCCTTCCACTGGAAGGCTTTTTTATTGTAGCTATACACTCACTAACTTGAGTTCAGGTTAACTCGTGAAGGCAATCAGTTTGTTCTTGCTTCGCAATACAGAGCCTAAACTGGCGTTACCTATCGCTTAACCACGAGTCGCTTGATTACTTACTTCGCTTCCAATAGATAAAGGCCACAATAGCCACAAGTACGATGGCTGGAGTGAGTTGAGTGAAATGATGAAAAAGTCCTACCCCTCCATGTCCCTCATGTGCCATGGCAATAGATGGAATGGTGGCAAGAATAAAGGCAAGAGATAAATATTTCATGGTGGAGTCCTTCTGTTGGGTTTACTTTTGTTATCATCGTTTTGATTGAGTTAACGCGTCGTTCAATAATCTGTTAATTGTTATCTGTGTCAATGCTAGGTGTCGAGCACCAACTGCATCAGCATCATGTCTTCACCATCGATCACTAGAGTGTTATTGCCGCCACACTCAGGGCATATCACAGTGCGCTCATTGACTTCTGATTGCGTTTGGCAGTCGCGGCATTGCAACACTAACGGTTGAATATTCATTATCAATTTAGCGTTATGGCATACCGTTTCAAGCTTGAAGGTCTCAAATGCTTGGGATAATAAAGCGGGTTCGACGCCACTTAAAATACCAATCTTAAGCACCACTTGCTCTATGCCTGTGGCTTGATGCTCCAAAGCTAAGGCTTCGCACTGCTCCATTAACGCCATCACAATCGAGTATTCATGCATTAGCAAATCCTTGGCAGCAATTCACCTTGTGGTAAATCTAAGTAGCGACTGCTGCCCCAAGGGGTTTGCAGCACCACTTTACCAGGATGCCCGTCAGTCACCTGGCCAATTATCGCCGCATGCTCACAATGACCATAACGCTGCATGACTTCAATTGCGCCTTCGGCTACATTCATTGGTAAGGCCATAATAAAGGTGCCTTCATTGGCTAAATCAAAAGGTTCAAAGCCAAATAATTCACATAAGCCTTTGACTTCATCACAAATAGGAATACTGGCTTCGTCAACGTTAATGCCAATTTGCGACGCTTTAGCCCACTCGTTTAATACTGCGGATAAGCCGCCCCGAGTGGCGTCGCGCATAGCATGAATGTTAATGTTGGCCACAAGTAACTGCTCAATAATAGGCCATAAAGTATCGCAATCACTGTGCAATTCAGACTCAAGCGTTAAGCCATCGCGAGCCATTAAAATGGCCGCGCCGTGGCAGCCTATATCCCGAGAGACAATAATCGCATCTCCGACTTGTAAGTTTCGCGCTGAAATATCAGGACGTAAAATACGCCCTACGCCAGACGTGTTTATAAACAAGCCATCTGCACAGCCTTTAGGCACCACTTTAGTATCACCGCAGACAATTCGAGCGCCAGATTTACGTAACTCAGTCGCCATGCTGTTAACAATGGTTTTTAAGTCATCAAGAGGAAATCCCTCTTCAATAATAAAACTGCAGCTCAAATATTCAGGTTGCGCGGCCATCATAGCTAAATCATTTACTGTGCCAGCAATCGCCAACTTGCCGATATCGCCACCAGCAAAAAACAACGGTGAAACCGTGAATGAATCAGTAGTAAAGGCAATATGACCACACATGTTCAATTTGGCCGCATCTTCTTGCGCGGTCAAAATGGGATTATCAAAGGCTTTAAAAAACAGCTCATGGATCAATTGGTCCATCTCTTTACCGCCACCACCGTGGCTAAGCTGAATGGTTTTTTTAGTCGGCATGACTCACTTCTCCATAGCGATAATAAGCATTACAGGCGCCTTCAGAGCTCACCATACAGCTGCCAAGCGGGCTTTGTGGCGTACAACCTCGGCCAAATACTTTACAGTCTTTAGGATTGGCCAAACCACGCAAAATATCACCACACATGCAGGCTTTATGATCATCAATTTCCTCTGTGGGCAATATCTTGGCATAAATACGTTCAGCATCACGGTGATGATATTCAGGCCGCAGCGTCAGCGCAGAGTTAGCAATCGGCCCAAGTCCACGCCAACGGAAGCTGTCGCGAACCATAAAATATTTGTCGACCAGTTGCTGTGCGGCAATATTGCCCTCGTAGCTCACTGAGCGGCTGTATTGGTTATCAAGTTCCGCTTTGCCTGCTACTTTTTGACGCACAATGCGCAAAATAGATTCCATAACATCCACAGGTTCAAAGCCAGACACCACAACCGGTGTCTTGTATTTATCCACAGTAGATTGATAAATTTGGGCGCCGCTAATCACACTCACGTGTGCTGGTCCAATAAAGGCATTGACTTGACAGCGGCTATCAGACATCACAGCATCAATGGCTGGTGGCACTAGCACATGGTTAATATGAAACAATAAATTGTCGATCTTTAGCGCTTCAGCTTGCGCTAATAATGCCGCTGTCATTGGCGTTGATGTTTCAAAACCAATGGCGAAAAAAATCACCGTTTTATCAGGATTATCACGGGCAATCGCTAAGGTATCTAGTGGATCGTATATTGGCCTAATATCACAGCCTTTTGAGCGAAATAGCGCCAAACTGCCCACAGAACCGGGAACTCTGATCATATCGCCTAAGGTGACTAATATGGTATCGGCTTGGGAGGCAAGGGCGGCTGCATGGTCAATGCGTTCTTTGGGCATAACGCAGACCGGACAACCAGGACCATGAATAAAGTGAATGTTGGCGGGTAATAATTGTAATAAGCCGTATTTCATAATGGTGTGTGTATGACCTCCGCACACTTCCATGATGTTTATTTGCTCGTTGGTTTTAGCTGCTTGTTGCGCAATTAATTGCGCCAAATGACGAATCGTCAGTGGATCTCGAAATCCTTGATAAAAGTCATTGAGGGTCATCATTGCGCCGACTCCAATTGCATCGCGGTGACTATTTGACGATACAAATCGAGGCTTTCTTGGGCATCTTTATGGTCAATTTTATTCATCACAAAACCAATATGGATCAATACAAAGTCACCGATGGCGAGCGGATCACTGATTAAATGACAACTCACGCGACGTTTCACGCCAAGCGTATCAACTGTTACTGTTTCATCGTCATGAATTTCAACGACTTTTGATGGGATTGATAAACACATAATTAATATTCCTGATGCTTATCAAACCAGCTCGCCAATGCTTTCATTGAATCAGAATTTTTCACTGATACAACTAATAATTCAACGTTGGGATTTAATTTACTTAACTGTGCTTTAGCCTCATCAATACTAAAATCAAAGTGAGGCAGCAGATCAGATTTAGTAATAACGACCAAATCGGCACGGCGAAACATCACTGGATACTTCTCAATTTTATCGTCACCTTCAGGCACTGATAACAACACAATATTTTTATGGGTGCCGACATCATAACTGGCTGGGCACACTAGATTGCCGACGTTCTCAACGAAACAAATCTCTACATCATCTAAATTAATGTGATGCAGTGCGCCGTGAACCATAAAAGCGTCGAGATGGCAGGCTGAGCCGGTTTGAATTTGATAGGCATTGATGCCTTTGGCTATTAAGCGGTCGGCATCGCGTGAGGTTTCAAGGTCTCCTTCAATTACCGCATAACGACCATCGAGATATTCATGTAAACACTCTAACAGACTGGTTTTACCGCTACCGGGACTGCTCATTAAGTTAAATGCGCTTACCTGATGAGCGGCAAAATGATCACGATTATGTTGTGCTTCTACATCATTTTTATCCAATATTTTATGGATAACCGCTAACGTCTTTTTGTCGTTAAGCTGAGGATTACTATGAAGAGTATGGTCATGAGTCATTGAGCAACCGCAATCTTTACACATATGATGTTCCCTAACCTTATTGTTATGATTATCAATAAGTGTCGGTTAATTGGTTGCTGCATTCTTTGATGCACATCAGATTTTGTAATAAAGACTGTGAACAAAAGTGCTATTGAGTAAATTATGTGATCAATAGCCCAATTATTAGCAGTTAAGCATTATCTAATTCACGGTAAGTAAATTGCAGAGGCTGGGTAAAAAACCTCTAGCATTTAATGCTAAGCCATGTGATGAATGGCATACCACAATTGTCCCAATGCAATACCACCGTCAATTAGCAGTTAAGCATTATCTAATTCACGGTAAGTAAATTGCAGAGGCTGGGTAAAAAACCTCTAGCATTTAATACTAAGCCATGTGATGAATGGCATACCACAATTGTCCCAATGCAATACCACCGTCAATTAGCAGTTAAGCATTATCTAATTCACGGTAAGTAGATTGCAGAGGCAGGGTAAAAAACCTCTAGCATTTAATACTAAGCCATGTGATGAATGGCGTACCACAATTGTCCCAATGCAATACCACCGTCATTGATAGGGATATGACCACTGGGTAAAAAGTGCCTGCCACCTTGACGACAATCATCAAGGCATTGACTAAGTAAGAGTTTATTTTGAAATACACCACCACAAAATACCTGTGGTAGCTGCGGATACTGTTGAGCGACTTGATTAACTTGCTGGCTAATGGCATTAATAAAATGCCAACATATTTGCTGTTTAATTGAAGTGCTCTGTGAGTGAGTGAGCAAATGATTGATTAACTGAGCGATAAAGTCACTGCTGTGCCATTGCACAGGCTCAATTGCTTTATCCGCCTGATTACCCGTGCAGCTTAACCTGTTGAGTGTTACCGGTAAGAGTGCCGGCAAGCCCTCAACACTGACATTGTCAAGATAGTCATTTGCA
Organism: Shewanella sp. SR43-8; assembly: GCF_014163775.1. NCBI lineage: Bacteria > Pseudomonadati > Pseudomonadota > Gammaproteobacteria > Alteromonadales > Shewanellaceae > Shewanella > Shewanella sp. SR43-8. The sequence goes on from NZ_JACJDX010000007.1 coordinate 92,132, forward strand.
GCGGCTTCAATCATCATACCGGCTTGGCCTTCATATTGTGAGCTGCCAATAAAGTCTAATGCCACCGCCAGTGCATCAAATAAGCGTCCAACAGAGCGACATTCAATACAATGGCTGTTGTTACGCCATAACTGATACAAATTCATTACCTTATGTCGGCCTAAATTTTGTATTGCAGCAATAGGAAGCGTGAGCACGTGTTGCAGTGACATCTGCTCAAATAATAATGCCAGTAAAATTCTCACTGGCTGCTTAATCGCTTGTTCACCGCCAATAAGCTTAAAAGAGCTAAAGTGTGCCAAAGTGGTAAAACTGTGTATATCTGCCAGCATCACTTCGCTGCCCCATAGCACGCTGTCATCGCCTAAGCCGGTTCCGTCAAAGCTAAATCCTACAACTTGATCAGTATGTTGATGCATTGCCATCACCGACAGTACATGGGCGAAATGATGTTGTACGCCAATACAATGAGATGGCGGCAGTTGATGCTCACATTGATACTTCACCGCCCATTGAGTCGGTGCATATTGTGGATGATTATCATGCACAATATGGCTCGGGCTAAAATCATATAGGCGCCTGAACGTTGCTAAACTTTGGTTGAAATATTGCTGTGCTTCTAGATTGAATAAATCACCAATGTGCGGCGAAACAATCAGATTATCGTCAAAGCCAAATGCAACGGTGTTTTTCTGTTGCCCACCAACCGCTAATACGCTGTGTTGACTATTGGATAGCATGGGAGAGTGAAGGTTGATGGTCAGTGGCGCATAGCCACGGGCCAATCGAATCACTTGCACCTGTTCGTCGATCACTTGCACCACACTGTCATCACAGGCATTAATAATCGGCCTGTTATGGTCAAGTATCCCATCAATAACATGGGCTAGATGTCGTTCGATATCAGTCTTATTCGTGATAATCGGCTCGCCGCTGCGATTGGCACTGGTCGCCACAATGGGCTTGTTTAAACGCTGCATTAATAAATGGTGTAATGGGGTGTAGGGCAAAAAGATCCCAAGGCGATCAATACCTGGTGCTAGCAATGCGCTAAGTGCGATAGTGTTATTATGTTTACTTGCAGCATCATTGTTATCACTCTTTGCACGAGTATGACGCTTATTCATCAAGGTGATGGGTTTCTCAGGGCTGGTTAATGCTTGCCATTCTGCTGGCGTGCCACTAACGCACTGTTGCGCTTGAGCTAAGTTGGTGACCATAATCGCCAAAGGTTTTGCTGGGCGCTGTTTACGCTGGCGCAGTGCTGCCACAGCGTCATGATTAGTGGCATCGCAGACTAAATGGAATCCGCCTAAGCCTTTAATGGCCACAATGCCGCCACGGTTAATCATTTCAACGGCTTGCTCTAATGCGATTAACATCGACGAGTCATAGAGAAATTCGGCGTTTGCATTGATGGTACTAAAGGTTAATTGTGGACCACAGTGGGGACAACTCACTGGCTGAGCATGATAGCGTCGATTGAGTGGATCGGTATAAGCCGCGCGGCAGCTATCGCACATCACAAAATCCGCCATCGCAGTGTTGCATCTGTCATAGGGGAGTGAATCAATAATGCTATAACGCGGGCCGCAATTTGTGCAATTGGTAAACGGGTACTGATAGTGACGGTTATGAGGATCGTTAATGTCATCGAGACAATCTAGGCAAATACTCATGTCGGCTGAAATAGCGACGTTGGCATGTTCGCCGTCTAAAATGTGGCTATCGATAATACTAAAGCCGTCAAATTGACTTAATTGGCGGTGATTTATGACTTCAATGGCATCAATTCGCGCTAATGGCGGAGGCGATTGAGTCAAACTATCCATAAACTGTTCAATCAGCTGGTTGCTACCTTGCAAAATAATTGTCACCCCAAGATGATTGTTGAGCACACTGCCCACTAAATTCAATTGGTGTGCCAGCCGAAACACAAAGGGACGAAATCCAACTCCTTGTACAATACCTTTAACAATAACGGTAACTTGTCGTAATGGCTTCATAAAAACTCAATCTCAAACGAGGATAAGCAAAAACTGATATACCTAAAGATACCCTTTATCCGCGGCGTTGTTTGAGATATAGCCCACCTATTGCGATATTAACGCCATCAAAATCCAATAACGGATTAACCACTAGGGGAAAGTTTTTACCAATGCGTATTTGCACTCGTTCAGTTAACACCGGATTGGCAAAGTCACTGCCAGCAATCACTAATTGTTTTATGCCAATATTTTGATCTAAATGCTCTATCCAATGACTTAAATAATCTGCAAACGAATCATGAAATGCAAACGCTAATTTGGCTAAGTTAGTTTCACCCGCTAGCTTGAAACTCATTAATGTGCCTAACGTTTTACACCAATTGAGACCTCGATGCGCGGCTCCCTTGGTGAGCGGAAAGTCAATTCGCGGAGCGTTGTTACCCTGATGCGCCATTGCCAGGGCGATAAATTTATCGGCAAGTTCAGTGACCGTGACTCGCTGAGCGGTCTCAACCGAATAGCCGCCAATAATAAGCGTGGCAACCGCCATTAATTGTGACAATGCGCCATCATCTGCTTGAATGTGCAAGTCCAATAGTTGGTTATACTCAGCAGGAAATAACTGCTTAAACTTATCCAACAGACTTTTTTGTGGCGACTCAGATAAGCGATGACAAATCTCATAACCAGATAAAGGCAGTTTGGGGATTTCAAAAAACAACTCAGGCTGACTTTGGCTATCTAGGGTGACGATTTGGCTGGCATTATGTTGACTGAAATATAGTACCGCAGCATGTTTTACAAATTGCGCTTTACGAATTTTTTTGGTCATGTCACAACGTAATAGTGCGGCATTTAATGCACATAAACTGGTCGTTATTGAGGTGCTGACATCACTTGAATCGTCAGTTATGACATTCTCTAACACTGTTGCTGGTGGCTCAGCAGGGCTGACTTGCCAGTCTATGCTGGTGTTTGTGGTGTGAGCACGAAACGCAAAATGACCATCTTGATAGTTATTTTCATCATGTAAACAAGTGATAGTAGAGGGCAAGGGCATAGTGCCATGACTCAGGCTGGTAATGGGCAACCACTGATGATTAATCATCGCTAAACGCAATGGCGCTTTCAGTACGCCATCGTGGCTGGTTTGTTGATCGCTATTCTTGCTCACGTATAACCAATGAATGCCTTTTTGGCGCAGCACTTCGGTGAGGATCACCAACAAACGGTTTTCAGCGAATTGGATCTCATACAAGGGCGCCAATAAGCTGGGATGATCGCTACTTGCTCGAACGCAAATTAACGGTTTTTCAATACTCGATAAAGCCAACACTTGGCTGTCATTGACGATAAAATGGCTATTAAGTGAATTGGGGTTACAAATTAATATGTGTGGTCTTTGGTATTGATTCGCTTGGCGTGTTTCAGTCTGCGTTGGCGTTTTGGCTTGCTCATCTGTTAATGAGGTGGGTGGCGTTAACCACAAGGTTAACCCGAGAATAGGCAAGGGCAGTGATTTATGGCTAATTAAGCGGTTGGCCATTAACACAATGTCGGCCTGAGTTAACGATTTTTCATCACGACTGAGCTTCTCATGCCCCATGCAGTGTTCACAGTGCAGGTTTATATTACCAAAAGAGGGCTGTTGATTATCGCCAAAAAGTGGTTGGCAATGTTGGCAAAAATACAAAGGTAACCCTGAAGATTTGGCTGACATCGCCAAAGGTTTTCGCTGGCCACAGTGCTTATCAATACGTTCAATATGAGTGTTGAGTAACCAAACCGACAGTAAAAAATCACTGGCAATATCGTCTGCTAACGCTTCAAGTTGAGCTTGTGTGGCAAAGGCTTCAATAAAATAACGTGTGGTACTTGTTTGCGGGTCAGATTCTGCACCAATACTAATATTAAGTTCAGTCCGGTCCAGATATTGATTACACAAGTGCTCATATAATGGCACATGCCTCTGGCATACAAAGTCAAATCGAATGTTATGCATCGACATAGCAACCTCGCTTATAAGCGTCAGGAATCACCTGATCAATGGTTATATTATCCACAATTTCCAGGCTAAATCCTAAGCTGGCCAAATGGGTTAATAGTGTGTGTTCCATCACAGGAATGGCGGCATGTAAATCTGGCGTCAATCCTAATGTCATTGGTTCAATTACCGTTGGGGTAACGCCGAGAACAAATGTGAGCGGTCTGTCACCGACAATGTCCATCATGTTGAGTGTTTGCAGCATTTCTACTTCATGGGCACTGCCTTGCCAATCAATTTCAGCAGGGGCGTGGTCAAAATCAAAAAAATACACTTCGCCAGGCTTCACACCAACACTGTTAACCGTATCAACCACTATTAAATGGTCATAACGACTGATCATTGGAATTAGCCCTTGGGCGAGGGTGCCACCATCGACAATATCCATACTGTCAGTTAGATGGCTAATTTGATATTTGTCTTTGATATAATTGACAAAATGCACGCCGACTCCTTCGTCGGCGTACAATACATTGCCTATACCTAACAGCAATATTTTTTTCACTATTATTGATTCATCCTATTTACGTACTTTGTGATAGTCGTAACCAGATACAATGGAATCGACTGAATTATGTTTAAAGCGAATACCAGACCACACCGCCATATACACATGGATCACCACAAAAATAATGAAGGCCCATGTTAGGTAATGATGATAAGTTCGCAGTGGTGCTAATCCGCCACAAAGACCAGTTATCCATGCTGATACATCACCTAGCATTCCGCCAACACCTAAGTGATACACATTGGCGTAAAGCACTAAGCCAGTGATGCACATAATCAAGGCAACAAACGAAATGGCCACATAAGTCATAAACTGTAATGGTCCGTAAACCCCAGCTTTGTCTAAACTGCCCATCCAAAAATAGGATTTTATTTGCGTTATCCAGCTTTTTACACTCAACACATCTTTAAACGAACGTCGTTCGATGCTATTTCGACTAAAGAAAAACAAGTAAAAACGCACTAAGGTAATGCTGGTTAACAAAAATCCAAAAATGATATGCGCAAAGCGGATCCAACCTTGCACCAAGACATCTGTGCTAGCCGGTGCCACTAAAAATGGCCAGGCGATATAAAATCCGCTGATCACTAATACTAAAATAGACAAGGCACGTAACCAGTGAAATATTCGAATCGCTGGAGTAAATATCAACTGCCGGTCGTGGGTTGCAATATGTTGCATACTTTTTCCCTCCTAGTCCATTACCTCTGATTAAAACCCATTTGGATCAATTTTAAATTGACCTAGAGTCTGTTTCTTGTAATCCATCACGTGAACTGAACACGCCATACAAGGATCAAAGGAATGAATGATGCGAATGACTTCTAAAGGCTTAGTTGGGTCTTCAAGTTTCAAACCAATCAAGGATGCTTCATAAGGGCCCATTTTTCCATTAGCATCTACAGGGCCAGCATTCCAGGTAGTGGGGACCACTGCTTGGTAGTTTTCAACTTTAGCATTTTTAATGCGGATCCAATGACTTAACATACCGCGAGGTGCTTCAATCATCGCAAAGCCCTCATAAACGCGGTCTGGATCAATTTCAGGCTTCACATAAGTTGATTCATCTGACTGCATATTGACCAGTAAGGCATCAAAGGTTTGTAAACTCGCTTGACCGACTAATACCGTTTGCAGCATACGTGCAGCTGTTCTACCTAAGGTGGTAAATAGCGCCTCAAGAGGTAAGCCGGTACGGGCTAACAAGCCGTTTACCGCATCGACAACAACCTGATTTCCGCGGGCATAGTTAACCAGTAAACAGGCTAATGGACCTACTTCTAACGGCTCATCTTGATAGCGTGGTGATTTAACCCAAGAGTATTTACCGTCGCCATTAATGGTTGGCAATTTGCCGTACACAGTATCGCGCTCAATAAAGCCAGTGTAATCAGGAATTGTGGTGCCTACATATGGATGTTGCGGCCCATCAGCTTGATACCAAGCATGGGTGACGTCTTCCTTAATTAAGCTAGGGTCGATATCTGACACATTGGCTAAATCACCGTTTAAAATCACCCCTTGTTGGAATAAATACTCGCCATCAGAGGTAATAAAGTCTTCACCACATAAGAAGCTGCTAACATTTACCCCGCCAAGTACACTGGGTTCAGAGCCAAATGCTTCTGCCGCCATCACAATATCGGCTTGATAAGCTCGCTCAATAAAATCTTGTACGATAGCGTGTTTTTGTTTCCATTCTTGTAAACGGGCAGGGCTTAACATGTCACGCACTGAGGTTACGCCGCCCACAACAATCGACTGTGGATGTGGAGATTTACCGCCAAATATTGCTAACATTTCAGCGGCAACACGTTGCACTTCAAGGGCTTTTAAATAATGCGATAACGCAATGAGGTTTTGTTCAGGGCTAAAGCGATAAGTACTATTTCCCCAATAAGCATTGGCAAATGGCCCGAGTTTTCCTGTTTCAACCAAGCCTTTTACGCGGGCTTGTACGGCTTTAAGTTCACCTTCACCAGCAGCAATGGGCGTATCAGAGTATTTCATCGCCACTTGTGCCGCCAGTGCCGGATCGGCGCTCAATGCCGATACCACATCCACCCAATCCAAACCGTGTAGATGATAAAAATGCACAATATGATCATGCATATATAATGAGGACTGCATTAAGCTGCGTAAGTATTTTGCATTAAGAGGGATCTTAACACCAAGGGCATTTTCAACCGCCTCAGTACCGCAACGATAGTGCGAATAAGTACATACGCCACAAATACGTTGCACAATTAAGCCCACATCCATTGGAGTTCGGCCTTTTAAAATCACCTCAATGCCGCGCCATAAGGTCGACGAAGACCAAGCTTTAGTAATGACATTATTGTCATCCACTTCAACTTCGACACGTAAATGGCCTTCGATGCGGGTGATAGGGTCGATAACGACACGTTTACTCATGATTATTCCTCCAAAGGCTTAGCAAATACGCTTGCTACTGCATGGGCGCCAATACCGACAACGGTTGCGCCTAAAATGACTGCACCTATAGTGTCAGCTGTAGCATCAACGCCGTGTAACAGTTGGCGTCCGAGTGGTTTTTCAAAATCGGCCATGTCATCCCAGAAATTAGGCTCAGAGCACCCCATACATCCGTGACCGGCTAACACGGGCCAACTCGTGTGATGGTTAAAACGCTCCGTTGGGCAGTTGTTGTAGGTGTAAGGACCTTTACAACCGACTTTATAAAGGCAGTAACCTGCTTTTGCGCCTTCATCACCAAATTCTTCAACAAACTCGCCCGCATCAAAGCGACCACGACGTTCACAATTATCATGTACCCGTGCGCCATAGGCCCATTTAGGACGATTAAACATATCCAGGGCTGGCAACTTACCGAACATAATGAAATACATTATTGTGCCAACAATGTTCTTTTCACTCGGAGGGCAACCGCCTAAGTTAATCACCGGCTTATCGACCACTTCATAAACCCCTTTTGCCCCTGTCGGATTTGGCGCTGCGGCTTGCACACCACCAAAGGCGGCACAGGTGCCAACAGAGACAATTGCCGCAGCATTTTCAGCCGCTTCTTTGACAATGTGCAGACCCGTATGGCCTTTACAGCCGACAGTTAAAAAGGTGCCATTGTTAGCCGTCGGCACAGCGCCTTCAACCGCAAGTAAATAGCGACCTTTGTAGGTTTCAAGGGCATTTTCTAAGTTTTCTTCTGCTTGCCAACCAGAGGCCGCCATCAGCGTCTCATGATATTCAAGTGAGATATGATCGAAAATTAACGTGTCAAGGTTGGGGGAGTCAGTGCGAATTAATGACTCGGAGCAACCAGTACATTCGGCTAGGTGTAACCAAATGAGAGGGACTCGGTCGGCTAATTCAGCTGCTTCAGCGACCAAGTTACTAAAGGGTAGGGGCAAGGCAAACATTGCAGAGACCGATGCGGTCCATTTAATGAAGTCTCGACGAGATATCCCAAGGTTAGCCATTTTTTCTTGTAATGAGACAGGCTGACGTTGGGCAAATTGGCGTAAATAATCAAGGCGATCTTGACCCTGTTTATAAAGGGCTGCATGTGTGTCCATGTTGATACCTTCTGCTTAAGTTAGCTCAGTTGCTAATAATGAGTTGCAATCTATCGGTATCAATTTTAGAACTCGGCTAAAAATCCTCTTTGATGTAAATCAACTTGTAAGAAATTTCCTTATCAAAAATAAGCTTGTAGCTTCTAATTTATGAGGTTGATCAAGTTAACAAAACTCAATTTGGACAAATTGTCTCAGATCATATTTTAGCTCAGGACGTGATCGCGCAGTGAACGGCAGTGATTCAGTTGAGATTGTATGGCGTCACTGATTCATTTTGATCTATAAGCAAAATGAATCAGTGAAAATGAAAAACGTTTTGCGGCCATTATTAGCTAGATGAGGACACGAGTGAAGCTTGATGCTTATTTTGAATAGCAATAAGCTGGCGTAAAATAACAGACTACAGCCAGAATATACTGCCAGAGTATGATGTATTTAATAATACCCATCAGTTTGGGCAAGCTCTGCTCATCGACCTATGTTCGCCGCGCTAGACTTGAATTAGCCCTGTGCTTTGAGCAAAATCAAGCAAGGCTATTGGCATAAGCTAACAGTATTATCGATGTCATCGAATGCGAGATCTAAATCAACCAGACTCTCACAGGCGGCATCAAGATGCCCTTGTAGATATTGATGCTTTATCCCATCAGCAATAAAATGAATCTTACTATGATGGTGTTCAAATAGTTGAATATATTGCGATTCAAATAACTGCCCTTGCTTTTCTCGACGGATCCAGTTGCCGCATTGACATGTCTGATCATCAAGAATGGGCCAAGGAATTCCTTCATCTGCAGAGGATAAAATCTTTTTGGCAAATTTCTCTCTCCACTGTGCAGTGATCAGTTTAAATATATCTAGGCTAGTTTGTTTGTTACTGTGATTTTGATTACCACCAATACGCCAACTTTTATTTGGAATATAGTTGCTTAGCCATGGTAAAAAATCTTTTGCAGGCATAGGTTTGGCTATTCCATAGCCTTGAGCTTGCTCACAGCCCATGAGTAACAGCAGTAGACCATGATTGGTTGTTTCAACGCCTTCGGCAATAACATTGCGGTCAAATGATTTCGTTAATGCAATGACTCCCTCAATGATCGAGTAGTCACTTGGGTCATCGAGTATGTCTCGCACAAAACTCTGATCTATCTTAATCGTATTCACCGGTAAACTTCTTAAATGAGTTAACGATGAATACCCGGTACCAAAATCATCCAGTGCAAAACTCACCCCCAGCCGGTTTTGGCATTCCTCAATAATATGATTAATGGTATTGATGTCGCCAAAAGCAGAACTTTCCAGTATCTCTAGTTGCAAATATTGAGCATTATTATTGGGATACTGGCTTAAACTATCTTCAAGATGAGCAACAAACGTTGGCGTACGCAGATGATTTGACGAAATATTAACGCTAATTTCAAGTTTAATACCTTGTTTTTGCCAATCATCAAGTTGTTGTAAAGCCTGATTGATAACCCACTCGCCGATGTCGATTTCTAATACGGTACCATCGATAAATGGTAAGAAATCTCCCGGTGAAGTGAGCCCTTTCTGTGGGTGGTTCCAACGTATTAAAGCTTCTACGCCAAATACATGTCCACTGACCATATTCACCTTCGGCTGATAGTAGAGCTGAAATTCATGGTTAGCAAATGCCTGTTGAATTTCTTCGAGGTGATGATTTTTTTGGATAATAAGCTGGTCAGAATCGGCACTGTATAATCGAGAACGATTTTTACCGGTTAATTTCGATTGGTACATAGCGTGATCAGCGTGACGCAATAACGTATCGATATCACCATTATCAGCAGGATATAAGGTCAGCCCGCTAGAAACGGTAATACGATGTTGTATATCATCAATGATATAAGGTTCTGCTAACGCTTTATGGATTCGGTCTATGGTTACTTCATATTGTGAAGCAGACTTAATATCATTGAGTAATATGGCAAATTCATCACCGCCTTGCCGTGATACGGTATCTTCTTCTCTAATACAGGCACTAATGCGGTTTGCGACTTCAATTAATAAGCGATCTCCAACATCATGACCATAGTTATCATTTACGGGTTTAAAATCATCTAAATCTAGGAAACACACCGCAAGTTGATGTCCTGTGCGCATACTATGAGCAATGGATTGTTGAAAACGGTCTACAAATAACGCGCGATTAGGCAGTTTCGTCAGAACATCATAGTGAGCCATTAAATTCAGTTGGTCTTGTTGTAGCTTACTGTTGGTGATATCAGAAAACATCCCAACATAATGAGTCACTTCATTTTGGCTATTGGTTAATGATGAAATAGTGAGTAATTCTGCATAGAGTTGCCCTTGCTTTGTCCTGTTCCATACTTCGCCTTGCCAGTATCCATTTTCTGAAACTGTGTGCCACATCAGTGCATAAAATTGCGGACTTTGTTTACCCGAACTCAATATGTTTGGTGTGTTACCAATAATATCTCCTCGGCTATAACCGGTTATTTGGGTGAATGCTGGGTTAATATCAAGTATCTGTTGTTTGGCGTCGGTAATCATGATGCCTTCATGGGTATCACTAAACACTCTAGAGAATAATTGCAGTCTTTCTTGCGCTTTTTCTCGCTCCGCAAGTAACCTTGATTGTTTGATGGCACTGAAACTTGACGCGGAAATGATATCGGTGAGTTTGGTATAAAATCGCATTCCATGGGCGACCTCATCACGGGTAAAGCGCGGCACTTTATCGAGAGCGGCAAGGTACGCCTGTTCATCAAAGCCATATTGGTGTGCTTGTTGGCGAAATATCTCAACATCAGGGATTTTATCCTGATAAAAGAACTGACCAATGAACACATTGCCGAGATGCTTGCCACCAATAACAATAGGGGCAACCATTTCGTACATATTGTTTTTGCAGTTGTATTCCTTAAATGTATTGTGCTCAACATTGTGTGTGAGCATTGCATCACTCTCTATACAATTTTTTCGTGTTTGAGGATGGCAGCGATGAAATTGGGTACAGATATCTTGCCAACCTACGCTGACAAGAATATTTCCTTCGATATCAAGTACTGCACCTAACATGCCGGTTAAATCATAAAAATCATCCATCAGAGATTGCAGCGCTTCAGCATCAATGATATCCGATAGCGATAAGGCACCAATGTCTGCATCGGGTTCTAATATTGCTTTGAGCTTGTTTTGGATAGTTGCTTCACTTTTGCGTAAGGTATCTTCGGCTTGTTTGCGCTCAGTAATATCTTGGATAAAACCGGCTATCTTTTGCACTTCACCTGCGCTATTTGTGATCAATTGTCCTCGACATTCTATCCAGCGCTCTTCACCATCTTTGGGTCTAATGATCCGATATTCAACATGGTGTTCTCGGCCAGTCAAGAAGCATTCTTTAACTGATGCCATAAAAGTGTCAATGTCACTTTTATTCATCACGTTACAAAGGGTTTGCGGATCTGCTTTGGCGTTTTCAACCAGTCCAAATAACGCACACATTTGATCAGACCAAACGGCGGTTTTCTGGTCGGGCAGTAATTCCCAATAGCCAATTTTGGCATAAACTTGCGCTTCTTTTAACCTGGCCTCACTTTGCTTAAGTTGTTCCAATGATTTCTTATAGTTAGTGACATCTCTGGCTACACCTAAAATACCCACTAAGTGACCATGATTGTCTTTCATCGGTGTTTTTATGGTTTCGACCTGTTCAACGTGGCCGTCATTGGCAAATGTCAGCGATTCTTCATTGACGGTGGATTCACCGGCATGGAGTGCTTTGGCATCATTGTGGCGAAAAAAAGTAGCAAGCTCATGGCTGACAAAATCAAAGTCAGTCTTACCGATGATTTCATGTTCCTTGGCGCCATACATTTCTTCAAATTTGGTGTTACAGGCTAAATAACTTCCTTGGGTATCTTTCAACCAAATCATATCAGGCACAGTGTTTAATAAAGCTTTTATCATTGCCTGACTCGATTCCAGCTCAGAAAATAATGTCCGCTCTTCGGTAATGTCTCTGAACACAAGCACCACACCACTGATATCACCAGCAGGATTACGCATTGGCGCAGCAGAGTCGGCAATGTGATATTCAGATCCATCTTTAGCGATAAGCTTAGTGTGATTATCCAGGCCGACGATTGAGCCAGTATCGAGGACTCTTTTTACCGGGTTATTGACCGATTCAAGTGTGTAAGCATCAACAATATTAAACACTTTTGTAAGCGGTTGTCCTAATGCCTGAAGAGATGTCCAGCCGGTAAGTTGAATTGCCACAGGGTTTATATAGGTCACCGTGCCATGGGTATCGGTAACTATTACTGCATCACCGATAGAGCTTAAGGTAATTCGCAATCTTTCTTCTTGTTTAAATAACGTCAGCAGGTGTTTGTTTATTCTTGTGTTGTAACGCAACAACAAACTCACAATAACAATCCCTACCATCAAGATAAGAGCTGCAAGCAATAGTTGCATGAGTTTAAAGGTGTGTAGATCGTCATTGATAACTTGTTGCAGGGCGGTTTCCACATGATCAACCGCAAGGTTAAACGCGATAAAGGCTTGGTCAAATTGTTGGTCAATATCAGAACCAATAGCGGATGTGGATTGTGCATCCCAACGTTGTTGGGCCATGTGGCGAAATTTTTGCAGGTCGACTATGGTTTGGTCAATTTGCTGGCGTAAATCAGGATTATCAAGAGGCATGATGACGGTATCGCCATTCTTACCGCCCTCAAGCATGACATGCGCATACCATAGTGATTTATCAAAATGCGCCCATACAGTGTCAATATCGATGCTGCTATCACCACTAATCGCCTCTTCAAACCACAAGTGTCCTGTTGTAGCCTCAAGCTTAATTTTGATAGCGGCATCGATCAGCGGGGAGTAACGAAACGCAATATCACGACCGGAGTTGAAGGAGTAATAAACGATTGCCATGATGAGCAAAGTTAGGGGAACAGAGAAAAGTAGTATTCTACGAGAGCCAGCTTCCATAAGATGCATCCGTGTCTGACATAATAAAAGCATATAATTAGCTAATTTAACAACAATGTAACTTTATGTAAAATATCATTGATTGAGCTTAATACTAATTTAACTCCTTGTCGCTAAACAAGCACCCTATATATACGCCAACTGACAAAAATGCCTAGAGTAGAAAGATATTAGATTAATGCCCAAGCTTGTGATCATTAGCGATGTCATTAATGCGTTGATAACTATTTTGTAAATGTGACGTTTGCGACTCAACACAGTAGAGATATTTTTTCACGGATAATTTTCTGAAGGCTAAATACTTTCAAGTGACATCAACAATTAAACCTGTCTAATCATATTCTCAATGCTGAGTTATCTGCTCACTAACCTGAAATAGGGATGATATATGAGAATATGATGATAAAGATCATCACCTTAGACGTTAACCACAAACAAACTCATGATTGGTGTTACTCATAAGGCGAATGGACGCATTAATAGCGGGTCTATGACAGATAATTCAACGCTATTAGCAACAAAAAGCACTGTTTGAGAGGTGTTTGTTATCCAATGTATAGGTTAATTACCTTGTTTTATGTTGGTATTCCCCATAAAGTACTGGGCTGAATAATATTGGTTCAGCATGATGAATACAAAATTGATATAGGTTGTAGGTTTGGTAGATAAAATAGCATTAGCAGTCGATTTTCTTCTCGAGCACAAATTATTGTTAACAGTGTTGATAATAATCCTCATCTCAGTGATTAAACGCTTTATCATTTCAAGTATACGTGGCGATGTCGCATTTCTTTCTGATGTGCAACGCAAATGGATGTCGCGTACTAAAAATGGCACATTTATCTTAATATTGGTGGTGTTATTTGTACTTTGGCAGACCGAAGTCAGCAAATTTGCATTGTCAGTAACAGCCATCGCAATTGCTTTAGTCATCGCCTCAAAAGAGATTATTCTGTGTTTTACCGGCTCGATACAACGCGCGAGTTCACGCTCATTTGTGATTGGTGATTGGATTGAAGTGGGTAAGATATACGGTGAAGTAATAGAACATAACTTAATGGCTACAGTGATCCAAGAGATTGATCTGGACCAAGGCCAATACCATTACACAGGTAAAACCGCCACGCTGCCAAATAGTATGTTTTTTACCTATGCGGTTAAAAACCTTAATTTTATGAAACGTTACGTTTATCATAATATTACTATTACTCTGGTGCAGTTTGTTAACCTGTATCCGCTGTTTCCTGGACTTACTCGTCAAATAGAACAGCACTGTGAAGATTTTATTGAAGTGGCCAAGCGCTACAATAGCGTGATAGAAAAACACGCCGGTGTCGATTTACCGGGCAGTGAACCACACATTCATATTACCAGCGGCATAAATGGTGAGCAGAATGTACATATCATGATTTTTTGCCCCACTGAACGCGCGATACATTTAGAGCAGCTCATAAGAGAAGACTTTATGATTGCTTTTCAAGAACACTTTGGCTAATTCAGTTAACGCTCTGTGGCGGTAAGGATTCACACCGCAGAGCATGACGAGTCTCAGTGTCATACTGAGGCGCGTCATGCTACTTCTAAGCTTTAATGCGGCTAACTCTTATGTAAGCTGTGTTATTCACAACCACATTAATATTACGCGTCAATCCGGGTTTTCGTCTGCTGTTACTGACCATTATCGGCTAGATGTTGCTATGCGCTTACACTAATACTTGGCGGGTATTGGCAATATAGTGATGGATCTGAGCTTCTACTTTTGAGTCAATCATCTTTTCAGGACCACGACCTTCAGGGCAAGGCATACGCGGTGTCGTGCCAAATACTCGGCATATCAAAGGGCGTTCCTCATACACTTCACAGCCATTAGGGCCTAAATATACGCAGTTCCACTCATTTAGCGCGGCTTCATGTTCTGCGGCCGTTTTGACTGGCAGGCGCGACATTTCTTCAGACGAGGTCGTTACTGGGCCACAGCAATCGTGACAACCCGGCACACATTTAAATGAAGGAATACGCTCGCGGAGAAGATCGACTATCTCTATGTTACTGTTCATTAATGACTCATTGGTTTGCGATTACCCGTCATTATAGTCTCATCGCCAATGAACTAAAAGCGGCAAGGTGTTTAAGTGGCTAGACTGGCAAATGTATCTGTTGTTGGTAGTCGAATCTTTGCCGATAACAGGTGAGGCGCAGCCGAGCCCGATTAACATAAACCGAGCGCGCCATAACGTTTAGTCAAAACTACTTTTTAGAAAATTTGATATAAATAAACAGTGACAGCAGAATCACTCCGCCACCGATAAGCTTTTGTACCTCAACCACTTCATTAAGAAAGCTAATAGACAAGATTAATGTCCAAATGGGTTCTAAAATCATGATCAATGAGGCCGTTTCTAATTTAACGTTAAACTGGCCAAGGGTTTGTAATAAGTAGCGCACGCTGGTGGCAATCACAGTGGACACTGCAAACCAAAAGAACAGCTGGCCATTGAGTTCAAAATGCTCAGGTGACACCAGCGCCATAATCACACTACCAGCAACCCCCACCATGAATAATTGAATGCAGATGGATGTTAATGGCTTTATATTGGTCAGAACTCGCTTGTTAAGTACAAAATGTAATGACAGCAAGGCCGACGACAATAAGAAAAACCATTGACTGTTATCCACCTCCCAGCCCGTTGTGATGGTTAATAACATAATACCAATGCAGGCTATAGGCAGCGTTATCCAAAACATGCGGTTGGGTCTAACTTTGAATAATAGCCAAGAAATAAATGGCGCAATAATCATTGCTAAACTCATGATAAACGCGCCTTCAGACAGGGTATCTGAAATGGTAATCGCATGTACCCATACTTCAATCGATGCCGCTAATACAAGGCCAACGCCACACAGCGCGGCAATCTGTTTGCCTCGCAGGGCCAAAATCTGCTGATAGCAAAATGGTAATAAAATCAGGCTGGCGATTAAAAAGCGAGCTGCAATAAACACCTCACCAGGCATGTGTAAAATAACAAGTTTAGAGGCTATCCAGCCTACACCAGCAAGCATAGTGGCCAGTAATAAGAATAGTTTGCCGCGTAAAGCGTCTGTTTTCATCGATGATATTTCCAGCATAGGGAGGGAAAGGGGCCAAGAGTTTGGCACCGCTCAATGATACAGGATTACGCAAAGACATAGGTAAATGAATTGGTTGAAATGGGCATAAAACGCTTATAAACGTCAGTCAAAACCTTAAGTTAGCCCACTTAGCGGTGTCGTCTCTTAGTGACTATCTCGACGACTGTCTCGATGACTATCTCGAGTCAGTAATCGCTAAGCAAAATCGGCCTAAGGATGATGATTTAACCCCTTAAGCTGAGGCTTAAATACCTGCACCATCATGTAAACTTTGCTTGTGGGAATGTTTGGCTTTACTTTCATAGCGGGATATTTCATCAAAATCAACTTGCGGTAGGCTCTCAAAGCCAGGTTTTGCAAACAAATAGCCCTGCATCAGGTCAATGCCAGAATCGCGCAACCAGAGCATTTCTTCGATGGTTTCTACGCCTTCTGCTAACGAGGTAATGTTAAGCTCAGCAAACAAGTTGACACAATTTTTAATAATAGCTTGTCGGGTACTATCCTGGTCGATATTACGAATAAGCTTCATATCAAATTTGATGATGTTGGTTTGAAAATCAGCCAATAATCCCAAACCGGCATAGCCAGAACCAAAATCGTCTAGTGCAGTGATAAATCCTGATTTCTTATAATACTCAACAATACCTTTAACAAATTCTGTATCGCTGATGTTCTCATTTTCAGTAAATTCAAACATGATTCTATTGGTTGGAAAACCATACTCTTTCGCGGCTTCTAAGGTGGTTCGAATGCAGCGCTCAGGTTTATAAATGGCATTGGGAAGAAAGTTGATACTAAGCATGGAGTCTAGTTTGAGCTTAGCAGCCAGTGCGATGGCTTTCACTCGGCAAAGCTGGTCAAATAAATAACGATTATCATCATTGACTTGCTCGATAACGGAAAAAGCAGATTCATTTTGTAAACCGCGAACTAATGCTTCATAGCCAAATATAGTATTGGTTTTACAGTTAATAATTGGCTGAAAAGCCATGGTGAAATCAAAATCAAGGCTGCTTTTATCAAAACATTTATTACAAGAAAATCTGTCATAAATTATCGGCTTTGTTTCCATTATCGCAACCTCACTAAATATAACGCCCGCTTAAGCTATGCAGTAACGCAACCTAGGTTTTGCTTGACGTCGTACTGATTAAAGTACAAATGCAGCAGGTTACAAATTAACTTAAAGTGTTCGTTGAATTAAGCCGCTAAGCGGCAAGAAGAAGATAAACACATCTTCATTGTGTCGTAGTTAATATTGTAACTATCGACTTAATTAATATTGTCTAACTATGCCTATTAATACCAAAGTATCATAACGATATTAACGATACAGTCATCAAAACAACATCTTACCAACTTAAACCGGTAAGGCAAGCCAGCAGTAAATATCGCTGGATATTATTTTGTACTTAAGTGTAACCGGTTAAATTAGCCTCAATATCATGGTCAAAAAACATAATTCGCCCACTATTGTCGACCTAAAAACAGCCTCAAACTTATCCTAGACCATATTAAGCGGTAAATTGATTAATCGCACCCGCCCACAAAGCCAATAGTTTTGATAATGTGCGTTCAATGATAGCCAAAAAGCAGGCAAAAAGTACGCTGAGTAGCCACACATTCAAGCTGCCACATATTAGAACGGCAGTTGCTCACCGTTAAAATTGTAAAACTCACCCGTGTTAGCAATCGATAACTGGTCAATCACCTTTATAATCCCCAATGCAGAATCGATAACTTTAACCCGTGCAGCGCTGCCGCCCATGTCAGTTTGAACCCAGCCAGGATGAACCGATACCACAGCAACATTATCATCAACAAGTTCTTGAGATAAATTCACCGCGAGCATATTGGCAGCGGCTTTAGACATTCGGTAACCATACCAATCAACACCTTGTGGTTCTGTTAATGATCCTTTGGACGATGAGACAATAGCGATTTTACATAAACGTGTTTTGTTTAATAGGGATAATAAACAATGGATTAAAAATAATGGCCCGATCGCATTCACTTTAAAGCACATTTCAGCATCTGCATAATCGATAGCATGAATACTGTGATTATCGCGATCCAAATAGCCCGCATTATTAATGATTAAATCAATACTAATATTTTGCTGGCAAAGATTATTGGCTAAACGGTGAATGGTATCTGGGCATGTGATATCCATTGATTCAATCAATAATTTATCAGCAAACTGCGCCTGTAACGACATTAGCTCAGTCGTTGTGGCATCATCGCGACAGGTCGCAATAACCCGACAGCCGTTAATAAGGTATTGCTCAGTTAAGGCCAAACCAATGCCTCTATTTGCACCTGTAATTAATACCACTTGGTTATTCATTTAACACCTCAAAATATATCCTTATACGCAGCACTGCTGATAAATATGCTATATAAGTTATTGATTAATATCATTCTACATTATAGCGGTTTGGACGTTGCAGCAATGCTTAATGTATTGAGCGCGGCGGCTATTTTATTCATAACCTTATCGCAGCCTGCAATGTTATGACGCTGCTTAAGATACTGCGGATTGTTATACGACAGCCAAACCTTATTATCAGCGTCTTCACTGATCAATGCCTTTTGGGGCAAGTCAATTGCCGCCAGTTGGTTACACTGGATTAATTGAGTGCCAATGTTCGGGTTGCCAAACACAATCACTTCAGTTGGTCTTAGCGTTAAATTAACCCCCGCCGCATTTTTCTGATGATCTATTCTGGCAAAAACCGTAAACCCTTTATCTTTTATGATCGACTCAAACCTATCAGCGGTTTCTTTGGCCGAGTAATGGCTTTCAACAGTAATAAGGCTTTCTAGCGCCAAGGCATGAGTTGAGGCTATCAAGGTGACAAGGGCTAAGGAAATATTTTTAATCATAAATTTACCTATTAGTTATGTTTGATCACTCGTGAGATGGCGGCCTAAACTCGGACAAACAAACAGGTTAACAACATGGTGAGAAGTACTTATCTCAGCCTTTGTTCTTCGCGAGCGATATTAATATGAGCTAAGTTTAGGTTAAGTAACCGAGCTATTTATCAGCGCGGCGCTAATTTCACTGCGGTACCAAAAGCCATTATTTCCGACGACCCATCCATAATGGCGCTTGTTGTAAAGCGAATACCCACAATCGCATCGGCATCTTTTTCTGCTGCACTGGCAACTAAGCGCTCAATGGCGACATCTCTGGCATCACTTAACATTTCGGTGTAACCGCGGATTTCGCCGCCGACAATGCTTTTTAAACCGGCCATAATATCTCGGCCAATATGTTTAGATTGAACAACATTACCCGTTACAATGCCGACAATCTCGATAATATCCCGACCGGGAATGGTTTCTGTTGTGGTATAAATCATAAATCCTCCATAAAAAATTGCGCTTAAACCACTGTACTGTGAACAGGGTTAAATAGACATTCAATGAGCGATACTTAAGATGCCCCAAATACACCGGCTTACTCTTTAGGCGCATATCGTCATAAACAGTCGTAACGTATACGATCCATTAAGTGCTGGTGGCCGTACTAAGCCACTTAATCGGTTCTTAATGGACCACATAATAGAAGAGTAAAATAAACTCGGTGATTATGCAGTGCTTTTAATTTAATCTGTTTAGCCTTATTTTGATTAAATAAGCATTTAAATGAATAAAGGTTAAAAATTTACCGAGGGTAATACTTTTATTTTTGCATAAAGCTGAATAAAAATGCTTATCGCATACTGGTGGATGAGGTTGCGCCAAGGAGACTTTTACCACCACTAGCTTTTTTATTGGACGGTTGATGGCGTTAAACATGGCATAATTACCCACTGAGTTCAGCATTCGTTTTTTGTAAACGTGTTTATAATCGCTTTCGTGTAATAGAGGTTTGTTTGGCTTCACATCATTCATTATTAAATCATCAGCGTCATTTTGAGCGCATTGGTCCCGATTATCGCAATGGTGATTCGGTGAGCTTTTTAGATATCAAGCACACCTTTGGTTTACAGCACATAAGAGTGGGCAAATGGGTTAATCGCGAGGAGTCGGCATTAGCGGCTAACTTGATATTTGATTCATTAGCCGATCTGGCCAATATACTCTGCGTACCACCAGAGCTAATTGGTTTGCGCGGCAGTTTACGATTTGCCTTTGGCCATGGCGGCCAAAAGGGCGTGCAGGCACACTATTCACCAGCATATCGAGAACTGGCATTAGCCAAAAATGCCGGCGCAGGGTCGTTAGCTCATGAGTTTTGGCATGCGTTCGATCATTATATAGCCGACAAAATGTTTGTTGATGACACTCTACTGAGCCAAGATGGGTACATGAGTCCGGCTAACCGGTATGCATGTGCTACCGACCACTGGCTTGCAGACAAAGCATTAGTAGCTCATCCACTGAACCAACAATTATCTAAGCTATTTGAAATCACTTTTTTAAACAGCAATGGCCAAGAGCCACACGAGTATGTGAGACGGTCAATCGCGTTAGATAAATTGCAAGCTTGTCATTACTTTGCCAAACCAACCGAAATGATGGCGCGCGCATTCGAAGCCAGTATTGAAATGTACTCACAGGCTAATGCCGAAATATCTAATCCATACCTAGTTAACAGCACGATTAACTCACCATTAGCCAAACATGGTGCTTACCCAGATACCCAACACCGCCGTGAAATCTATCAAGCACTATTGGCCTATTTCGAACCCTTAGGGATAGCGTTTGATAAACACAATCGGGACAGTCAGCCAGCGCTTAATGTATAGCCTTGTTATAGATAAAAAGACTTGAACCATAATGATTGAACGAATCAACATGCTTCTGAGATCTGACGATCTATCTGTTAGATATAAAAAAGGCCTAGCGTTTAAGATAGGCCTTGGTATTTGATTGCTAAAGCTATCCAAGCCAATCGGGCTGTGACATAACCAATAGCGGTTAGCTAATGCCTTAACGCTTTTTGTACACAACGCCATCTTTCATAACAAAAGTGACGTTTTCCATCAAGCTAATGTTATCTAGCGGATTGCCATCAACAGCAATAATATCAGCCAAGAATCCGGCTTTAATTTGACCTAAGTTGTCTTGTTTTATTAAGGCGGCACTATTTATGGTTGCAGCCTGAAGCGCTTGAACTGGCGTCATACCAAAGGTGACCATGCGTGAAAATTGCTTACCATTGTCTCCATGGGGATAAATCGCCGCATCTGAACCAAACACCATCTTAGCGCCTGCCTTAACGGCTTTTCTAAAGCTGTCACGCTGAGCTTGCGACACTTGCTTTTCTTTATTGATATTGGCTTCTGGTACGCCGTTAGCGGCACCATAGGCGAGGGTGTATTCGGTGTTATAGATATCGCAAGACAAGTAAGTACCTGCTTTTATTGCCATCTTAATGGCTTCATCGTCCATAAAACTACAATGCTCAATACTATCGATACCTGCGCGTATCGCATCTTTAATGCCACTAGTGCCATGTGCATGGGCGGCGATAACCAGGCCGCGCATATGCGCTTCATCTGCGGCAGATTTAAGTTCTTCGTAAGTCATTTGTTGCGCACCGACTTGAGTACCTTTAGAAAAAACTCCGCCAGTAGCACAGACTTTAATCGCATTGGCACCGTATTTTATGTTTTCACGTACTTTGGTACGCACTTCCAAAGGACCGTCGGCAACACCTTGAGCTTTAGCATGGGCTTCTGGAGCGGGAAAGTTATCATCGCAATGACCGCCGGTGATACCAATTGCGTGGCCTACGGCCCAAATACGTGGACCAGGAATATCGCCAGAATCTATTCCATCTCGGGTAGCAATGACTGAATAGCCAGATGCTCCTAAGTCTCGTACTGTGGTAAAGCCTGCGAGCAAGGTTTTCTGAGCATTTTTAACCGCTTTAACAGTCTGTCTTGGTACAGAATAATTCATCGACTCTAAAAAATTATCTTCAGCATCGCCAGATAAATGCACATGCATATCCATCACTCCTGGCACCAGCGTTTTACCTTTAAGATCAATCAAGCTGTAATCGGCTTTATTAGTAATGTTTGCCGCGGTGGTAACCTTAACGATCTGATTGTTAGAGATAATTATCGCTGCATTATCAACGCTTTTTCCTTTAGCTACATCGATATAGGCATCGGCTAAAATCAAGGTGTCTTGGGCAAACGCCGGAGTAATAAAAGTGGTACCTAAAATTAGGCTAAGGGCGAATGAAATTGCATTAATCTTATTGTTTTTTAAAGGCATAGTTATTTTTAAAATCCTGTGTTGTTATTGTTATACATTTCATTATTAATTGAACCAATAAGGGTCAGAACTGAGGTTAGCGGTGCAAAAAATCAATGATGAGGGCTAAATTATATTAACCACTTGTTAAATTTAATCGTAGTTATTTTATGTATCAATTTGTATTAGCTGATAGTTATCGGGTGAGCGGTTTTAGCATAATGAAGCGAGTGTTAATGCTGAGATATAACCCATAAAAAAGCCACTCGAGAGTGGCTTGATAAAGAGTGATTTATTACTAAAAATCGATTATTTACACAAAATCAGACTCATCCAGAACCTGCTTTAATCTGGCAAAGGTCTGCATTGAGTCATTTGCTAGTATTGGTGAGTACGCTGGATTATGGGCATTAAGTTGATACTGACCATTAGTGAGTTTATTCACTTTACGCAATAAATATTGGTTATTACCTGTATCGTCTTGGATTTCAATCGCGATAATTTTACCGGTAATCGAACCAGCATTGAGTGCTGTTATGCGCTCTAATAGCAATAAATCGCCGTCTTCAATTGGATTTTTACCGCCATTCATTGAATTACCACTGGCTGGGGCAATAAAGTAAATCGATGGATCGAGTTTACTAAAGGTCGAGTTTAGCGTCAGTGTGTCACTATTGTCGTCAGTACCCGTTTTGAAATGACCGCAGGCAATTTTGAGATCTGGGTAATAACTAAGGGATGTCTGTTCATCCTTTGTCACTCCAATGGGAAGCGTAACCACATTCGATTGTATTGTTTTGCTGGTTGGTGTCGGCGTAGAAGATGATTGGCGTTGGCTGTAACGCGCTAACAATAATTCGCTTAATTCTCTCATCGCGGAAGACATCACTGCAATATCATCAACTTTTACATCAATATTCGCATGTAACCGATCATCTTTTACAACAAACCAAGATTGCGTATCTGATTTATCTTGTTTGCATAAAAAAGTAATTGGGTTGGCTAGCCAATACTTGTGCCATTTTGGTGAACGGGCATCGATTTGCTGCAGATCGGCTTTAACATCTTGAATCCACAATTTTGGATAACGTTTAAATATCTGCCAACTCTTAAGGCATACCGCTTCAATTGTGGGTGGATGACTTAATCCATTCAGCTCAACAAATGCTTCGAGTAATATTGCTTTAAAGCATTTGGTCATTGTTGCCTTTTCAACGCCAAGACTTAGAAATGACAAATAGGGCGTTAACGAATGTAATGCGTTGTCTTGCTTTTCTTGGCTTAATACCAGTTCAAACCAACTGCCATTTTGCTTGGTCATTTTACTCCAAACATAACCACTGTAATAAAATTCTGTGGCAGAAGGGCGGTGACCTAAATCATCTTTGAGTAATTGGTACTGTTGATCAGCTTTAGTGTAATCAAGTTTTAACTGTTGCCAAAAGTCGATTAATTCGGGGTCGATATTGATTAAGCACTTAGAATCGATTTGAGGTGTGTTAAGACGCTTAATCGCTTCGTTGGCGTTTGCTGTTTGCAATAACGCCATTGGCCGATTTAAAAAGCTGATGTGGTTACCGATAAAATCGATAACAGACACAAAGGTTTTATGAGTTTCGGGAGATGTACGTAATCCACGACCTAACTGTTGTAAAAAGAGAATTTTAGATTCAGTCGGTCGTAAGATTAAGATAGTGTCTATTGAGGGTAAATCTGTACCTTCATTAAACAAATCAACTGAAAATATTACCTCTATTTCACCAGCGTTTAATTGACTAAGTGCTTCACCGCGTCTAACTTCTGAGTCGCTATGCACCGACACAGCTTTAATACCACGGGCAGAAAACCATTGCGCCATAAAGTCGGCATGAGCTTTAGAGACGCAAAATGCCAAGGTACGTTGCTGCTTATGTGTCTGCCAATGAGCAAACACATGTTTAGCGCGCTTTTGGGTAGCAAACAGATTGACTAATTGTTGCGGATCAAACTTACCATTACGCCATGGCAGCTCTCGGTAATCGACCGTTTCGTCTTTAATACCTTGGTAATGAAAGGGGACTAAAATACCCGATTTAATTCCGTCGATAATGTGTCTTTCAAACACCAAATTGTTATCACATAACGATAAAATATCTGCTTGATCCGTGCGCTCTGGCGTGGCGGTTAACCCGAGTAAAAACTGCGGGGTAAAGTGATTGAGTAATAACTGATAACTGACGGCGCCAGCATGATGAAATTCATCAACGATCACATAGTCGAAATGAGTTTTATCAAGTTTATTAAGGTATTCCGGTTTGCCTAAAGTTTGAATCGATGCAAATACAATGTCAGCGTCAACGACCTTAGCGTTGGCATTAAAGTGACCTGTGATACTTTGAGGTAATAAGGTCCTAAAAGTCCGTTCTGCTTGAATTAATATCTCTTCTCTATGAGCAACAAACAGCACTTTTTTAGCCTTGAATTGCAATACATCAAATGCAGCTAACCATGTTTTACCCATACCCGTGGCTAATACAACCAGTCCTTTGGATTGCTTGGCTAAACGTGTGTCAGCTAATGCAATTAAGGCTTCTGCTTGGGCTGAGTTAGGTACTGGTTCTTCTGGCTCTACTTCATTAACTATGGCTAAAGGCGGTTTACACAATTTACGCTGTTGGGCATAGTTGTTGATGAATGCATCACTGAGCTCGATTGCCTGCGAATGATTGAAAATCTGCAAGAATTGTTGGCGGATATGGTTAAATTCTTTAGGATCTTGATTCGGCAATAAATCATGGCGTAAGCACCATTCAAATGCGTGGGTGAATGCCGCTTTACTGATGTTATTTGAGCCAATAAAAGCGCTACCTATATCTGCTAGTCCGCTTTGTTGTTGGACGAAAATATAGGTTTTCATATGAAAGCTTTGATTACGTTTACAGATAAAGATTTTGGTTTTTGCACCGCGAGATTGCAAAATCATTAAGTGTCGTAATGCAACCGGATCGGTAATCAAAAGATAGTCTGAGGTAACGATTGAAATGCTTGCATCGCGCTCTAGCGCATCAGATAAAGCATCAAAAATTAAATTTAGCCCAGATTGCTGTATAAATGACACCGATATTTCAATATGAGTCGCACGATTAATCGCTTGCCGCAATTTGGGTAAAAATGGATCATCCAAACCACCACTGATTAATACAGGTCCTTCTGCTAACTTCATTGTTACATCTCTATTGGGTGATTTTAATTAATATTGCATTGAGCCATTGCTCACTGTCACGGCCAGGACGAACATCAGTGGTTATCCAAGTACGTTCAATGTCTAAAGAGGTTTGGCTGAGCCATTGTTGTAATCGAACTTCGTTGGCATCGCTAAAGAATCGGCCATTATGATTGCGTTCTTGGTCGCCATATTTAAATGAGCAATAAAACACGCCACCTTTAACCAAAGTATTAGCCAAAATATTAAAGGTGTTGGGTAGGGCGTTGACCTCAACGTGTAGAAGAGATGCACAAGCCCAAATACCGTCAAACTCAAGCGCAGTGTCTATTTCATCGAAGGTACAAACCGCCACATTTTGACCTATATATTCAGAAGCCGCTTTGGCTAATTCCGCACTGGCATCAATTGATGTGACATTGAAACCCAAATCGATAAAGGCTTTACTGTCTCGGCCAGAACCACAACCTGCATCTAACACACGTGCTTTTGCAGGCAAATGGGTGATAAAAGGCTGGTATAACCCACTGACGTCAGCATTTACGGTTGAGTCAAAAAAATCTTGTGAATTTGTGTCATAAAATGCGATGGTAGACATAACTAACCCTATGATTTACATGGCTTGATTCTAACTTATCACCGATAGCCTTCTCAAGTGTTTCATTCTACCGAAAATCCATTAAGCTAGATTAATAATCCACTTGCTGAATCACCGAGATCGCCGTTTCATTACGGCCTTTTTTAGACGGGACACGATGGCCGGTGTCGGCATTGGTTTTCATGGTTTGTATGAATTGATTCATTTGTGGACCAATGCTGATGTGTATCGGTCGATGTTTACCGTAATAGTACAGGCGATCAAATTTGAGATTTTCGCACATCCACTGTGCCACCAGTTGCATATCAATCGGTTTATCATCCTTGTTGCTCACTAGGGTGAAGTCGCAGGCGGCACCTAAGCGATCGCAGATGATTTTTTGATTTTGGTTGAGTTCGTGCGAGCAATGTTGATCAAGTTTTGGCGCAATATGCGGATTGCGATTTTTAGCAATCTTTCTGACCAGTTCAGGCGAACAAAAACCATAAGTCAGTGCTATGGGTCCAAATTGATCGACGATTGGATCAAGTATTTGAGTGGCTAACAAACTGAGTGCGCGCCAAGTGTCGGGTTGCAGTGGCAAATTTTCTATTTGATGTTCGATAGCCGTAGTCCCGCAGTTTATTAAATCTGCGTAGGTAAAAAAGCGACTCGCTTTGCCATTGATATTATAGGTAAACAATCAACATCCGTTATCTGGGTTCATTTGGGGTAACAATACCGCTTATTGATTACGCTGACCAGATTGAACTGCAATCGTGATGATAAATGGGTAAAATAGCCGTCATCGAACTAATGTATCGATAAATGTGTTGCTGGCATTGCCATGATGTATTGATGGCAAAATGCTGGCGAAAAAATACATTGGATTGCTGTTTATCACTCAATTGAAGGTTCAGACCCAAAAGCCTTGGTATGATGACTGGCGTAACAGATTTTTTATGTCTAATGTTTATAGTCTAAGGTTTATAGGTGCTAGCAAAGTGGCGTTTGACTAGACAGTACTTCAACATCCCATCAAATCGACTTTTACCCTGCAATAATTGATAAGTAATAAGGTGAGAAGTAAGCCTATGCGATTAAGAATTTTATTACTTTTACTTATTTATTTTCAAGCGTATTTTGCCTATGGGCAAAAAGCAACGTCATCATGTTATGAGCCGATTAACGTTGGTTTTAATAGTTGGGCGCCGTATTCTTGGTTGGATAGCGCCGGTAAACCCGTTGGGCTCGATGTTGATATGCTCACTATTGTGGCGGACAACTTAGGTTGTAAGTTAAATTTTATCGATATGCCCGTAAAGCGAGCCCACAGAATGTTACAAGAAGGCACCTTGGATATTATGATGGGCGCAAGTTATAGACCTGAGAGAGAAGCTTATGCTGATTTCTCAGTGCCATACCGTGACGAAGAAATTAAGTTATTTGTAAAATCTGATTTAGCACCACAGATCAAAATTGATAAATGGCAGGATATATTTAGTCAAAAGCTCGTCCTCCTTGCGCCCGTTTTTGGTTGGTATGGGGCAGATTTTTTAGCATCAGAACAAGCGTTAATTAAGCAAAAATTATTAATTTTCAGTCGTAATGCCACCCAATCAATTCGCATGCTGGGTTACGGTAGAGGCGATGTTGTCATTGGCGATTCTATTGCCGTACCTTATATAGCAACTCAGATTGAAAGGATTTCTGTTACAGAATTACCGCTGATATTAGACCATAACCAAATTCACTTTCTGGTCAGTAAAAAAGCCACTAACCCAGAGTTAATTACAGGCATGAACCAATCAATTAAACGTTTATCTAGTCGGGGAGAGCTAGCGCAAGTGATTGTTAAATGGCAGCAAATATCGATAGCTAAAACACAAGAAACGTCTGGTAAAGTGCCTTTGTGATGATACTTCGCAGCTGATTTATTCTTAGTGCTTTTATCGTCCTAAAAACAAATAAGGTTATCTAAAGAAGTGATTTTTATTAATCGCTTATTCATTGCGCTTATTCATTTCACTTATCTATAGCACTTAAGTTAGTGCAAGTGTCGTATGCGACTTGTACGCGGGTTTTATCAGCCCAAGATAAGTACAACCTTGAGCTTATAACTTTTGCGACAGTGAGGCTAATGCGTCAAGTGCTTGCTCAAAATCTAACATCTCAACGGTATCATGCAGGCTGGCTAAGTCTTGTTGCAGTAACACCTTATCCGATAGCATATTTTGTAGGCGTAAAGTGACGTCGAGTGCGTTGAGATTACCGTCCATTAGATGCTGTTTAAGTTCTGCTAGGGTCGAGGTTAACTCTGCGCTTGAATAGTCGTCTACAGGTGCTGGTGTATCTGTTACAGATGAACTTAGTAATAGGCTATGAATACTTGAAAGCTCAGCTTGCGCCACAGCACGAACATGCGCTATCAGTTCTTCGCATACAAGCTCAAGGTTAGCAGCATTTTCATCATGAGCTTTTTTAAGCTTTTTTTCGCCGTCTACTAGGGCTAAATGCAGAGATGACAAGCCGGTGGATCCTGAACTACCTTTTAGGGTATGAATAATGACCAGAATGTCCTTGGTATTGTTATCTAACATCATCTGATCAAGATTTTGCAGCTGTTGTTGTAAATTTGTTTCAAAAATATGTATTAAGCGCCGATAAAATAGTTCGTTGCCTGCAAAGGGGGCAAGTAAATTTTCGAGCGTTTTATTTGCTGATGTTGAACTTAAGTGATTAGCGCTATTTGAGGCAGTTTGTGCAACCGAGTGCGGATTACTAGGATTTTTGTTCGCTTTCATCTCTTTACTCTCGGTTTATGATGGCTTGGCTGATACGCTACCAAAAAGATAATAGCAGTTTAATTACAACAGTGATATTGGATGAACTATACCTATAGACACGAGTGCTTTATTGTAATCAATAGGGTTATTCAACAACTTAGTTTGCTACAACATCATTTATAAGATTATATTAGCAAATCAAATTAGCCAAATTTGGGTTTTACTCACCAAAACGGAGCCGGCATGCCGCTAGACAAAATTTTACACGTAGAAGATGATGAGTCGATTCGAGTTATCGTTGAAATGGCTCTGGTTGATATCTCAGGTCTTACCTTGGTGTCTTGTGAGGGTGGGCATGAGGCGATTAGTCAACTGGCGCACTTTACACCCGATTTAATATTGTTAGACGCCATGATGCCAGGTATGGATGGTTTGCAAACCCTGCACGAAATTCGTAAAAACTCACATTGCGTTAACATTCCGGTGGTATTTATGACCGCCAGAATTCAGCATACTGAAAAACAGGAATATTTAGATGCCGGCGCTGTTGACGTTATTGAGAAACCCTTTGATGCCATGAGTCTTGGCGATTCACTAGAGCGTATTTATCAAGCCCATCTTGCTTCAGCAAAAATCAACCATCCGGAGTAACTGATGCAAGCTCCCGTAACACCGATTTTCGAACAACTAAGACTCATAGCGTTACACAATACTGGCCTGTTAGATACGGCTCCAGAGCAACGTTTTGATCGCCTAACTCATTTAGCCAAACTTTGCCTTGGCACCGAAATAGTGCTGATTTCATTGGTGGATGCTAAGCGGCAATGGTTTAAATCCAAACAAGGTTTAGCGGCCTGTGAGACGAGTAGAGACATTTCATTTTGTGGTCATACGATTTTAGCCGAATCTATTTTTGAAATCCACGACGCCCAGCTCGACAGCCGATTTGCAGATAATCCATTGGTTACCGGCGCGCCATTTATTCGCTTTTATGCTGGTGTTCCGTTAGAGATTAACGGTGAGCGCATTGGCACACTTTGCTTTATTGACAGCCAACCTCGGCAGTTTACCGATAAAGAGCGCCAAATCGCTTTTGAGTTTGGCAAGAGCGTTGAGCAAGAAATTCAAGACCGATTACAAGAGCAGTCAAATGAACTATTAGCGGCAAGTGAGCTAATGTATCGGTCGGTGCTTGAAGGGACCAGAATTGGTACTTGGCAATGGAATATACAAACCGGTGAAACGGTTTTTAACGAGCGTTGGGCAGAAATGATTGGTTATCAGCTTGCTGAGCTTGAGCCCATTTCTATCGACACCTGGTTAGCTGTGACTCATCCCGATGATTTAGACCACGCCAAGGCGGCATTAGAGGATCATTTTAATGGGTTAAGCCCATTTTATGATGTTAATTTCCGCATGCAACATAAACAGGGGCATTTTATATGGGTGCATGACAGAGGCCGAGTGATTTCATACTCAGACGATGGTAAGCCTCTGATGATGTACGGCACCCATGCAGATATCACCAAACAACATGATAACGAACTAGCATTACGACAAAGTCGAGATCAGTTTAAAACCTTAGTGACTAATATTCCTGGGGTAACTTACCGATGTCATCATGATGAGCATTGGTCCATGCTGTATATGAGCGATCATATTTATGCGCTTTCAGGCTACCTCGCCAGCGATTTTATTGATAACTCTCAACGCAGTTTCGTGAGCATCATTCATCCCGAAGACAGAGATTTATTAATTCAAACAGTTGAAAAAGCAGTGCTTAACCATGTCAGTTGGGTACTCAATTTCCGTATTTTGCATCAAAATGGTTCGGTTCTATGGGCTGAAGGTCGCGGCGCTGCGGAATATGATAGTAGTGGGGCTATTAAATACCTAGATGGTTTTATTTTAGATATTAGCAAAGAGAAAAAACTTCAAGATCAATTACATAAACTCACACAGCAGTTGCCAGGGGTTTTGTATCAGTTTCAGTTATGGCCCGACGGTCACAGTGCATTTCCGTATGCCAGTTCTGCCATCGAAGACATTTATGGTGTAAAACCCGAAGACGTGCAAACGGATGCGTCCACCGCGTTTGCCAAAATTTACCCCGAAGATTTGCCGGCGGTAGCCAAGAGTATTGAAGATTCAGCGCAACAACTCACGCTGTGGGAACAGGAATATCGGGTTTACAGGGATAATAATACCTTAGTGTGGTTATCCGGCAGTGCTTCGCCAGAAACCATGCCCGATGGCAGTATTTTGTGGCATGGATACATTCAAGATATTACCCAAACGAAAGAACATTACCTCAAACTTGAAGATCTCAATTTGCAATTGAATGTTGCTCAGCAAAGCCTTGATTTAGCTAGCGAGCAAGCTCAAATTGGTTATTGGCATGCGTCATTAAAACAGGGCACCTTATGGTGGTCGCCTATCATTTACCAAATATTTGGTTTTGACACCCATGACATCGTTCCCAGTGTGACCTTGCTTAAAAGTGCCGTTCATCCAGATGATATTGATAAAGTGGATAAAAGCGAGCAGCAGGCTCGCTTAACAGGCATTCATAATGTGGTTCACCGAATTATTCGACCTAATGGTGAAGTTCGTTGGGTGCATCAGTTAGGGCAATTAGTTGCCGAGGATAAAAATCCTGATCAGATAATAATCGGCTCTGTACAAGACGTTACCGATAGGATGCAATTACAACAAGTTAAAGATGACTTTATCTCAACAGTAAGTCATGAGCTGCGTACGCCATTAACATCGATTTTTGGCGCCTTAAATTTATTGCAGTCTGGTAAGTTGGTTACCTTACCCGCAAAAGCGGACAAGCTGATTGAAATTGCCAGCAGCAACTGTAAGCAGCTTAGCCGTTTGATCAATGACTTATTGGATATTGAAAAACTCGCGGCTGGGAAGATGTTGTTTGAAATGAAACGCTTAAATGTTGTGCCTCTATTACAAAGAGCCATTGACGATCATCAACCTTATGCTGACTTACATCAAATCAGCCTGGCATTGCAATTAAACCACGCAATGGATGAGATCCTTGTCTACGTCGATGAGCATCGTTTATTACAAATCTTGACTAACTTCCTGTCCAATGCGGTTAAATTTTCACCGACAGCGGGAAGTGTCACTCTGTCTACCACACTCATTGGTAATCAGGTTGAGATTGCTGTGCAAGATCAAGGTGATGGTATTCCTGAAGATTTTCAGAGCAAAATTTTTGAACGTTTTTCTCAAGCAGACGCCAGTAGCTCTAAGGCCAAAGGCGGTACAGGTTTAGGTTTAGCACTGTGTAAGGAGCTGACTGAAGCAATGAATGGCAGTATTGGCTACAGTTCAACACCCGGTTATGGTGCCAGGTTTTATATTCGCTTACCCATCTCTGTTTAAGGCTCAGGCTCAAGGGTTATTTGAGCTTGAACAGTCGATAACAAGTTCTGTTTCGCTGTGCCAGTTTCAGCTAAGCAAAGGGTCAGAGTACTTTATAGCGTAATCTGACCCTTTGCTGTAGCTTCAAACTTGTTGCCAACCGGCTTCACACTCACATAATCAACTACAAGCCTTGCTGATACTGAGCATTGGTTGCAATGGTGACCAGCTGATTAAGTTCAATTTTGGCTTGTGTGACACCTTTAAGCACGTTTTCAAAGTGATTAACCAGTTGTACTTTATCAATTTCAGCTTTTGAACCAGAACCAATATTGGTTAAGTCGATAAAGAATTCATCAAACAAGTAGGATAAGTCTTCAACCGCTTCGATGTTTAAGAACTGCTCGTGGTTGTAAATACTTGGGTAGCCGCCTTTTTGCTTGTCTACCGCAAACGATATGCCTTTTACGTTAGTGATCGTCGTGGCTTTTTCGCATTTCAACATACAGCCATCTTCAATGCTGGGCTTATTACAACCCACCGTTTGTTGGAAAAAACATTGTCTGCTGGTCATCATCAAAATCGGGTGATAAATGCTATACAGCAGTTTAAAGTTTTCTGGTCTGGCAATATTTTTAATTTGATTGCGATTAATCTCGTTAGAGATAAACGCGCCTGCGCAATTGAGCTGCTCTTGCAGGGTAAGTAAAGCATAAGAGTTGGTGGTGTTTAAAAATGGCCCAGCAATCCACTCAATGCCCATTTCATAAGCTTTAAACGCGACACCGGTATTGTTTGTGACAATACGCTTAGGCTTAACCACTTCTAACACTCTTACTGCTTCGAGGTAATCTTTGCCAATAAGCACAGCTGGAAACCAAGGGATGAGTCTTGGGTTACGCAAGAATATGTCGATGTACTTGTTGTCATTCTTCTTAAAGCTTTCTGGCAGCTTAAAGTAGATATCGGCTTGGGTAACATCACACAAGTTAACGTCTTTTTCATCGCTGATAAGCAAAGACAGGGTTGGCGTTTCAGTGACTTTTGGGTGTTTAGGTAACTTAGGCAAGGTTACAGCGCCTATGTATTCACGTTGAGTTAGCTGTAACAGTAATTCATTTTTAAGCTGGGTTAATTGGCTAAACGGCAGGCTTAAGTCAGCATCTAAGCCGTCAAAATTGAATGCTTGTAACTGGTAGCCACTGCTTTTTAAGCTTTTAAAGCGCTTTTCAATTGCCGCTTCATCAACGCGAGATTCAGTGGCTTTAGTTAAGGTCAGTGTCGAGTTAATGACAAAGTGTTGCTCTGGAGTGCTAACCGCTATTGATAACGGCTGCGCCACTTTACCGGAAAATGCCAGTGACAGTGTTGGTTTAGCAATACTTAAGTGATTAATTTTTTCTGCAACTAGCTGCACAATCGCGTCTTTTTCAGACGACAATGTTTGTTGTGCTTCTTGAATTTGCACCACAGATATGGCATTACTTTTGTCGTTAGCATGCTTAAAACTGTTATCGCGCGGGTTATCGATAAACATGTCTTTAGTGAGATTACCCTTTAAAAATGAGTTGGTAAAATCACGATTAAATACCCGGTGTAAATTAGAGTCATCGGCTAGCAACTTGCCGGTATCGATAAATTTATCAATTTGCTTACGCCAGCTGTCTACTACAGTGTGGACATATTGAGCGCCTTTAATACGACCTTCAATTTTAAGTGAATCAACACCCGCATCGACCAGTTCAGGTAAGTCAAAATAGGCTGAGTTGTCTTTTAAATTGAGCGGAAACTTGTTGCCCGCGGCAGTAATTTCGTATTCGTCACGACAGGCCTGGCTACAACGGCCACGGTTACCCGAATTACCGACACTGACTGAACTTGAATAGCACTGGCCAGAGAAAGCAATACACAGCGCACCGTGAACAAACACTTCGGTCAGCACGTCGTGATCGTGGGCTAGGGTGGTGAGGCTTTTTATTTCGCCAAGGTTTAGCTCGCGCGATAAATTAACGCGTGTGGCACCGATTTTGGCTAAGAAGCCAATTTGACCTTCATTGTGGGTTGTCAGCTGGGTTGAGGCATGAATGGCTAAGTTAGGGAAATGCTTGCTGACCAAATTAAACAGACCGAGGTCTTGCACGATAATGCCGTCGATGCCGGTATTAACCAACTGATTGAGCAACTTAACCAATGTTGGAATTTCGTTCTCAAGAATAACGATATTCATGGTGAGAAACACTTCACATTGGTATTGATGAGCAAGTGCGATAACACCAATTAAGTCATCGAAGGATAAGTTGGCTGCTCGGTTACGGGCGTTGAAGGTATCTAAGCCACAATAAACGGCGTTAGCACCGGCTATAATCGCAGCTTTAATCGCATCGACATCTCCACCTGGCGCCAATAATTCGATTTTTCTATTCATGATATTTTCGCTTTGTTAAGTCGTTAATTATAAATTTTATAAGCCGATTTTACGTGTATCTGCAACGGATTACTATTGATTAGCGAATGCGAATGTATTCATTTTTTTGGGATAAATGAAACAAAAAAGGTCTTCATGATTGCAATGTAATGCAATAGGAAGACCTTAATGCTAACCATCTATCTATTCATGCGCATTGACTAATACGTATTCCATAAGGGGATTAGCCTCTGGCTTCTGCTTCCGCTTGGCTTGCAAGGTATTCGTCAAATGTACCTTGAAAGTTAATCAATTTTTTGTCTTTGACATCAATAATACGCGTTGCCAAAGATGACACAAATTCGCGGTCATGGCTGACAAATATCAATGTGCCTTCAAATAATTTCAAGGCTTGATTTAACGCTTCAATGGCTTCCATATCCATGTGGTTAGTTGGCTCATCCATTACCAGCACGTTAATGTCCATCATCATTAACTTACCGAATAATAAGCGGTTTTTTTCTCCACCAGAACAGTTGCGGACTTTTTTGTTGGCATCGTCATCTGAGAATAACAAGCGACCTAACATGCCGCGAACCATCAAATCATTGTGTTTTGGTGTGCGCCATAGCGACATCCAATCAAATAAAGTCATGTCATTATCAAAGTCAGCGGTACTGTCTTGTGGGCAATAACCAATGGCGGCATTTTCAGACCATTTAATACGGCCATGATTATGCTGTATTTCATCAACTAAACAACGAAGTAGCGTGGTTTTACCCACACCGTTTTCACCAATAATCGCCAGTTTTGAACCCGCTTCAAGAATAAGGTCACCGTGTTCGAATAACACTTCATCAAATCCGTGTGACAATTCTTCTAGCACCAGTGCTTGGCGATGCAATTTCTTGCTTTCGGTAAAGCGAATTGATGGGGTAATACGGCTAGATGATTTGACGTCATCAAGCTTAATTTTATCCATTTTTTTAGCACGCGAGCTAGCTTGTTTCGCTTTAGATGCGTTGGCACCAAAGCGGTTAACGAAGTCTTGTAGCTCGTCAATCTCAGCACTTTTCTTAGCATTACCGGCTAATAGTTGTTCACGTATTAAGCCTGATTGTGCCAAGAAGTATTCGTAGTTACCTGGATAAACTCGTAATTCGCCGTAATCGATGTCAGCCATGTGGGTACAAACAGAGTTCAAGAAATGTCTGTCATGCGAAATGATGATCATGGTGCATTTACGTTTGTTTAGCTCGGTGGCTAACCAACTAATGGTATGAATATCCAAGTTGTTGGTTGGCTCATCGAGTAACAAGATGTCTGGGTTAGCAAATAAAGCCTGCGCCAGTAGCACGCGCAATTTCCAACCTGGAGCAACTTGTTGCATTAAGCCAAAGTGGAATGACTCTTCAATGCCTGCTTCTAACAGAATTTCACCGGCGCGACTTTCTGCAGTGTAGCCGTCCATTTCTGCAAACTGGCTTTCTAAATCGCCTACTCGCATGCCGTCTTCGTCGGTCATTTCAGCTTTAGCATAAATGCTGTCACGTTCTTGTTTCACTTTCCACAGACCAACATCGCCCATGATCACAGCATCAACTACGCTGTATTGCTCAAAGGCAAACTGATCTTGGCTCAGGGTACCGACTTTAAAGCCAGGTGTAATCGACACGTTGCCTGAGGTTGGGGCTAGGGCGCCACTCAAGATTTTCATGAACGTAGACTTACCACAGCCATTTGCGCCGATTAAACCGTAACGGTTACCGTGACCAAATTGAGCCGAGATGTTTTCAAATAATGGCTCAGGGCCAAACTGCATGGTGATATTAGCGGTAGAAATCAAAGCAATGTTCCAACTGTGTACTAACTGAATATTTATCAACAAAGGGCGAGTAAACAGCCGTGTGAGAATAAGACAGACGCGAGTATATGTAAGTAAATAGGCCGCGGATTATACAGGTTAGGGTTAATTTGTCGATTTATAATCTGCTAATATTGTCTATCTGTGCCTTTATATGCAGATGCGCTTAACCCCGCGGGTTAAAAGTACGATTACCCTAAATGGGTTAATCTGTGTGCAATTGAATTGACCTGGGGATAAATGGCCACATTCGCTCAGGTATCAGGGTTATGGTATCTGCGGGTGGGAAGGCTTGCTGGCTTCAGAGTAGGGCATCAATAGGCGATTTAAACTGTCACAGTTGCTCCGTTAACCCTTATATACTGTTAAGGATAAAGCGCGGTGATCTATGCTCCGCGCTTTATCCTTTATGTTTACATCACAGTATCGATAAGTTAACTGCCGATTAGTTGGCTATCGATAAATCCGATTCTGCCGCGGCTAACATGGCAAATTCTTCATCGGCACTTTTGGCCACCAAGCGTGATGAACTGTAGCCAAAGTAATATGCAGCGCCAATCACAAATAAGCCTATTGTGAACAAGAATGCCCGTGGATCGAAGGCATACACACCTGTTAATGCGATTAAAGACAAGACTAACGCAATACTTGAGGTGACAATGCCGCCAGGCGTTTTGTATGGACGGATCAACTCAGGCTGCTTGATACGTAATATAATATGACTGAGTGCCATTAACGCATAAGACACAGTAGCGCCAACAACCGCCATCGCCAGCAGTAAATCACCTTCGCCGCTTAATGAAGCCAAAAAGCCAAATATTGCTGGTACGATTAATGCGCGAGCGGGGACTTTACGTGAGGTGGTAATCGATAATGAACGGGGGATATAACCCGCACGTGATAACGCAAACACTAAACGGCTATAACCATAAATAATAGAGAAGAATGAGGCCACTAAACCTGCTAAACCTAAAATATTAACCATCGTTGCTAAGCCATTATTGCCGGTGAGATTGAGCGCATCAACTAATGGCACTGCGCTGGCTCCCATGGCCGTTGCACCGCCAGCACCTGGTACTAATACCACCACGAGTAAGGCCGTAAACAGTAAAAATATCATCGCGCCAATAATGCCTTTTGGTACATCTTTGGCTGGATCTTTGGCTTCTTCAGCGGCTAACGGCACGCCTTCAACCGCTAAAAATAACCACATGGCAAACGGCAGTGCAGCCCAAACACCGTACCAACCTAAGGGTAAAAACTCACTGGCACCTGCAGCATCAGTAACCGCAATATCATAAAGCCGGGTTGCATCAAAGTTGCCAATAAGCACCACTGCAGTGGCAATAATAGCGATAACAGCTAATCCACTGATCACCATCATCACTTTAAGAGCTTCACCCACACCAGCGAGATGAATGCCCACAAACACTAAATAGAAGAGTGCATAAACCCAAGGACCATTAAAGCCGAGTAATTCTTGCACCGCAGAACCAATAAAAATCACGATTGCAGCAGGCGCGAGAGCATATTCAATTAATACGGCTAGTCCGGTTAAGTAACCACCAGCAGGGCCCATGGCTTGGCGAGCAAAACTGTAACCGCCACCCGCGGCAGGAATAGCCGCTGACATTTCAGCCAAAGATAACACTAAAGCTAAATACATGATCGCCATTAATATCGCTGCTATGGCAAATCCGCCCCAGCCAGCTTCAGCGATGCCAAAGTTCCACCCAGCAAAATCACCAGAAATAACGTATGACACGCCCAAACCTGCTAGTAACACCCAGCCGGCGGTACCGCCTTTTAGTTGCCTTTTGGCAAGGTACTCTTTGTTGTTATCTGACATAATTAACTCTCCAGTAGTATTTAATTTTTATTTCGAATGAGTATTTAACATATTGAATTTATTCGCCGTTATTCAGCGATTAAGAAATTTTGCCTTGGCTGTTGGTGTTCAATCACATCGTCTTGAGTGCGATCTTTTAAATTGACTCCTGTTAGTTTGAGTTTTTTGGCCTCGGTTAATAAATACAACGCACGTTTGGCTGCCTCTTTATAAGGCAACCCCGCAGGGCGAATGTTAGAAATACAATTTCGACAGGCATCATTAAGTCCTGTTTTAGGTGCCCAAGTCAGATATAACCCAAGGCTGTCTGGTGAGCTGAGTCCCGGGCGTTCGCCGATAAGCACCATCACCACTGGGGCATTTAGCAGCTGGCCAATATCATCGCCTATGGCCACTCGGCCTTGTTCAACCAAGGTAATTGGCGCGATTTTCCACTGTGTGATTTGCGGCTTGAGTAGGGTGAGTAATTCGTTGATAAAAGCTTGAGCATTAAGCTTCACCGCCAGTGATGACAAACCATCAACCACCACGATGGCAAGATCGTATTGGCTGTGGGTCGTTGGTCCTTGGCTATTCATGTGGCTTAATAAGCTGTCACGACCACTTTGGGACAGTTTTCGTCCAAGATCAGGGCGTTGCAAATAGGTAATACGATCATCTGCCTGACTGTGAACCTTGATTGGGCTAACCTTATCCAGTAAAGGAATACTGGCCAGTTGCGCTGCGAGTGCATCAATGTCCAGAGGGAAATTTACCGCGTCGCGAGCTTGTGCATGCGATAATTGAAACGCTAACAATTCTGCTGTGGGTAAACTAATGCCTGCTCTACCAAGACCAATGCGGGCGTCAGTAAAGCGGCGCAGATCGCGCCAAGGATTGGCCACCACCTTGCCATTATCTTGATGTGATATGCCAGTATCGACAGCATTATTAGATTGCTTTACATCAGGCGTGCTCATTTTGCGCCTCCTTGCAAAGCATAAAGCGGTTTGGCAAATGCGCTGGGTAGCGTGCTCGATAAAACAAAGTCGGTGTTATTTTTCATGATGTTCATTTTGGTTAGCCAGTGTTCAAACTCGGGCGCGGGATGCGCGTCCAGTACTCGGCGGACATACAAGGCATCATGAAATGAGGTGGTTTGATAATTAAGCATAATGTCGTCTGACCCAGGAATACCCATCACAAACGAGCAACCGGCAACGCCTAATAGGGTGAGCAGATTGTCCATGTCGTTTTGGTCAGCTTCAGCGTGGTTTGTGTAGCAAACATCACAGCCCATTGGCACGCCTAACAACTTGCCGCAGAAATGATCCTCTAACCCTGCGCGGGTGATTTCTTTACCATCAAATAAATATTCAGGACCAATAAAGCCCACCACAGTGTTGACCAGTAATGGTGAAAACTTGCGCGCGACCGCATAGGCTCTAGCTTCACAGGTTTGTTGGTCTAACCCATGGTGAGCATTAGCAGACAACGAGCTGCCTTGGCCTGTTTCAAAATACATCACGTTATTGCCAACCGTGCCCCTGTGTAGGCTTAATGCGGCATCTTGCGCTTCAGCTAAGGTATTGAGGTTAAATCCGAAACTGGAGTTGGTTGCTTCAGTTCCGCCAATCGATTGAAACACCAAATCGACCGGGGCACCTGCTTCAATGCATTCAATGGTGTTGGTGACATGGGTGAGCACGCAGCTTTGGGTCGGGATATCATACTTTTGGATCACATCATCCATTAACTTCATTAGCTTAATCGCTTGTGCCACGTTATCGGTTGCAGGATTTATGCCGATAACCGCATCACCATTGCCATATAGCAAACCATCAAGTATTGACGCCGCGATGCCGTTAACATCGTCGGTTGGGTGGTTAGGTTGTAAGCGGGTAGATAAGTGTCCGGGTAAGCCTATGGTATTTCTAAAAGCGCTAGTGACATGGCATTTTTTAGCCACAAGAATAAGATCTTGATTACGCATGATTTTACTTACCGCAGCAGCCATTTCTGGGGTAATACCCATTCTGACCGCGGCTAATACTTGCGGTGTGGCGTAGTCACTTAACAGCCAATTACGAAAATCACCAACGGTTAAATGGCTAATATAAGCAAATGCCTGGGTGTCATGTTCATCAATGATTAAGCGGGTCACTTCATCTTGTTCATAGGGAATGAGAGCGTCATTAAGAAACGTTTTTAAGGGCACATCAGCGAGTGTCATTTGGGCAACGGTTCGTTCTTTGGCTGATAAGGCAATTACGCCCGCTAAGCGATCGCCCGAGCGTTGCGGCGTTGCTTTGGCCATTAGCTGGGCCAAGTCTTTAAATTGATATGTTTGGCTACCTAGAGTGTAGCGATACGAATGGCTCATTTATTACCTCACCGTCAACGATCAAACCTTGGTACAGGTTTTGCTGCTGTAATCGTTAATCAACTCATTTAATTAATTCAATACCAGCTTAATTCGTACCAAGTGGCTATCAAGTTTCGGCAAAGTCATTTTTTATGTTTTATATCAGAAAGATAAAATGGATTTAATCAAGATAATAAGGTGGGGGTTAATCAATCTTTAACGCTAGGAGATGACAGATGGAGCACCATTTTAATCAGCGCGCACCAAAAAAGAGCGTGGTGCAAACCAATGACATCGATGAGCAAGCGCATAATTTAACCCAATGGCAGCAAGTTTATGATCAGGTCAGTAACGGCAGTTTTTATGGTTGTATTGAGGGTCTGGATTATCCAGATATGCATTTATTCAAAGAATTTACTCAACGAGCATTAAGGCAGCAGTGCAACATTGCGCCTAATTCTATTTGGTTGGGCATTCCATGTCGTTCTGAGCAAAGTAAAATAAATGGTTTACAGCTTGATACTCATCAGTTGATGTGTCGAAGCAGTGATTATGATTTTGAGTTAATCACCCCTGAGCAATTTACTATTTATGGTGTGGTGCTTAATCAACACAGCTTATATTCCATGGCTGAAATACAAGGGCTGTCGTTGAAGAACTTATCAACACGAGGGGCGGAACGGATTGATTGCAATCCAATTTTACTAAATCAAACTCGTTTGATGATTGAAAAGCTGATTAACCACAGTGAATTAGGCTTGCGCACCGATCTTCAGCAAGACATGTTAAGCACCTTAGCACTGAATTTATTAAGCCAACCAGCATCAACGCAAACGGTGGCCCCCAGTTATCAACATCGTTTAGCCGTCGTTGAAAAAGTTAAAGCTTTTATCGATGACCATCCGCAACAGGCCGTAACCATCACTCAACTTTGTGAGCTTACTTTTGTTAGCCGCCGCACCCTGCAGTATAGTTTTGAGAGTATTTTAGGCATTAATCCATTGCGTTTTTTACGATTAACCCGTTTGAATAATGTTAGGCGAGAGCTTAAACAGCCTGATCTACACCATCCTATTTCAGTGATTGCGGCAAACTGGGGTTTTTGGCATCCAGGCCAATTTACTAAAGATTACACCCAATTATTTGGCGAGAATCCATCTCTTACCCGTCAGCGATATCAGCCAGCTCAACCTTGACTCATTGCAATCGTTAGAGTGTCACATCGCGATAATTAGGCGCACCAAATCAATTGAACTTAAGCCAATGGTTAAGCGTATCAATTGCGCAGCCGGTGGTTAATTAATCATCTTCAGCTAACATTAACTGTTATCTACTAATATCAATAACCATCAATTACCGTAATGACACTTGATCAGAAGAGGGAACTTATGCAGCACAAATCCGTCGATAATATTCCGCAAGAAGCCTTTGATTGGTATGACGCCTATGCTCATGGTGGCATGGACCGGCGTACCTTTATGACTAAATTAGGCTCGTTAGTGGCGTTAGGTTATTCAATGAGCGTTCTGACCTCAGCGTTACTGCCTAATTATGCTTTAGCTGAGCAAGTGTCATTTAATGATGCCGACATTAAAGCCACTTATACCCAATTTGATTCGCCTTTAGGTTATGGTAAAGGCCAGGGCTACTTAGTTGAGCCCACCAATAAAACCGCTTTATTACCGGTGGTATTAGTGGTTCATGAAAATCGTGGTTTAAATCCATATATTGAAGATGTTGCTCGCCGTTTAGCGAAAGCGGGTTTTATTGCATTTGCGCCTGATGCGCTTTTTTCACTCGGCGGTTATCCTGGCAATGACGATGAAGGTCGGGCAATGCAGCAATCATTAGACCGAAGCAAAATTGAGCAAGACTTTGTTGCCGCGGCTAAGTTTTTGAAAGGCCATCAGCAAAGTAATGGCAAGCTGGGCGCGGTCGGCTTTTGTTTTGGTGGTTATATTGTGAATTATCTTGCCGCCGTGGAGGCTAATTTAATTCAAGCTGGGGTGCCTTTTTATGGCACCCCAGCGGCTAAAGCACTTAGAAAAAACATCAAAGCCCCTTTACTGATTCAGTTAGCTGAATTAGATGAAAGAGTGAACGCAACATGGCCAGAATATGAGGAGGATTTAAAAGCCGTTAATGTGCCATATCAAATGCACATGTATAACAAAGCCAACCACGGATTTCATAACGACTCTACCGGCCGTTATGATGAAGCCAATGCAGAGCTTGCGTGGCAGCGAACATTAGATTTTTTCAATAAACAAATTAGTTAACCATTTTATTTTAATGATAAATATCTACATGGATGTGGATATAGGAAAGTAAATTTGAATACTTGTGCCTTTATTTAATTCAGACTTTACGACAATCTTGGCGTCATGTTGCTCGAGTATTTGTAGCACTATTGACATACCGATACCCGTTCCAGTCCCGACGGGTTTTGTGGTGTAAAATGCATCAAATATTCTTTGCTGAACCTCTTCTGACATTCCACAACCATTATCGGTAACATTTAATAATATCTCATCATTAACTTGAGTCAGATCGACACCTATCTTTGAGGTATGATTTGTCATGTACTCGCATGCCTGTATGGCGTTAACCAGAATATTAATGAGCACTTGATTGAGTTCACCAGAGTTAAAGATGATCTTTGGCACTGGTTGTAGATTTTGTGTAACAAGGACATTTTTAAGTTTCGGTCCTAATAACTTTAACGCTATCTCAACAGCTAGCAGTAGATCGACTTCAGATAACTGATCAGCATCTGTTCTCGCAAAAAATAATAGGTTTTTAACAATATCTTTTATGCGTACCAACCCATGTTCGGTATCCGAAATCAGCTCAGGTAAGTCGCTCATTATAAAGTTGATATTTCGAGTGTCAGCCTCATTTAAGCTGTCTTTCGGTATCACGTTAAGCAAGTCAGAAACATAGGCATTTAAGGTTGTTACGTTACTGCTGACAAACGCGAGCGGGTTATTAATTTCGTGAGCTACGCCCGCCGCTAATGTGCCTAATAATGCCAATTTCTCTTGCTGTATAAGTGATTTTTGTTGATTTTTAATTTGCACTATTTGGCTTTCAAGTAATACGTTTCTTTCGTATAACTGACGTATCGAATCTTCGAGCAACTGCTCGACCTCAATACGTGCTTTTTTCTCTCGCTGATAGGCTGCTAAATATGGATCAGGTTTATCAGTCATTAATTAACTCAATATTTAAAATACATTTTTCATCACCATGGTGCATACAGACATCATGCTTAATGGTGATGGCTTGTTGATAATACTCTGCAGCGCCAAAGATAAGGCCTTCTGCACAAAAACATAATTTACGTGGTGAATGATAAGTTAGTTCAATATTGTGGTTATTTACTAATACACAACTAATGGTGGGTAAAGCGGGTTCATGGTAAAGCTTATTCACTTCAACATGAATAACATTATGAATACCCATCACCAAGGAAGTGAAACCTGAAAAACGTGTCATTACACCGGTATGTCTAGTGGCTAATCCTGAAAACAAATACTGTCCAAAGGCTTTTACTACTTGTTGCAGAGGAACATTGAGCAGCGCAGCAACATCGGTTGCAATGGCAAATAGCTCCGTTTCAGGGTAGTTTTTAGCAGACACATAAACCCGATTTTGTGGCGTATGTTTTTCAAGTAATGTGTTCCAAACCTCCATGCCAGCTTGTGCAACTATCATTTCTTCAAGCACATTAAAGATAATGCCTTTCATAGCGCCTCTCAATTTTAGTCTATGTGAAATAAAGTACAGAGTGTAACTTGTCTTATTTGTCCCCTGAGTATGGCAATGATTGCAGCGTAAAACCAGTGTTTAAAATAAATACTAATAGTTTTTGACATTCAAGGTTGTCGTCACCATAATGTTTAGAGGACAAATGAGACAATGTGGAGATTGTAATGCCGATACCTGTAACCATTGCCGACGATTCAATGATGTCAAGAAAAGTCGTTAGACGCGCTTT
Source organism: Shewanella sp. SR43-8 (assembly GCF_014163775.1). Classification (NCBI taxonomy): domain Bacteria; kingdom Pseudomonadati; phylum Pseudomonadota; class Gammaproteobacteria; order Alteromonadales; family Shewanellaceae; genus Shewanella; species Shewanella sp. SR43-8. Next base: position 136,979 of record NZ_JACJDX010000007.1, read on the forward strand.
ACCCGCCGATTGGGATATTGAAATAACCGAGGTCACTAACGGTAAAGAAGCTCTTGAGGCCGTTGAAGCTGGAAAAGCTGACGTTCTTTTCCTAGACTTAACTATGCCTGAACTCGATGGCTTTGGTGTGCTCAGCTACTTAAATGAGCATAAAACGAAAACTATCGTCATTGTGATTAGTGCCGATATACAGCCAGAAGCGAAAAAGTTAGTCGACAAGCTTGGAGCGTTTCGGTTTTTACACAAACCATTGAACTCTGAGCAATTATCACAAGCATTAATCGATGTGGGGTTGATATGATTTATCAATTAAGTGAACTGCAGCGTGATGCATTACAGGAGTTGATGAATATTTCAATGGGCCAGGCAGCCAATTCGTTAGCGAGGTTAATTGGCGCTAAAATTACCCTTTCTATTCCACTCATTTCCTCTGTTACCCCCACTGAATTTGTCGATATGATCAGTTCCGATGTCATGTGGCATACTCGGCAATCTTTTTTGGGCACAGTAAAGGGTGAGGTCGTTTCGCTACAATCGCACGCGGGGTGTGAAGCCATTGCTGAGCTGATGGATTATGAGCTACCTTTATCAGATATTACCCGCGAAGAGCTTTTGCTTGAACTGTCAAATATTCTAGCTGGAGCCTGTTTAAATGGTTTTGCCGAGCAGTTAGAGCTGACCACCAAGCTGAGCATGCCGACAGTATTTGAACCGGAAAAACTGTCGCCAGAACACTATCGTTGGGCTCACACTTTACTCATGGAAGTTGAATTTAAAGTAGAGTCCAGTCATTTTGATTCAAAAATTGTTATTTGTTTAGAAGCAGAGTCAATTTCGACGTTATTAAGTCGATTAAATAGCTTGTTGGAGTAACGATGACGACCCTCGCAGTATTAGAGAATCTGACTGCAAAATTGCCTTTAGGGGTATGTGTTCTTAATGAGCAATTAGATATAGAGTACTGGAATGACTTTTTTGCTGATCGGCTGAACATCAGTTGTGACCAAGTAAAAGGGCAAAATTTGCTGACTCTTTTCCCAAATGAAGCAAAATATTTAAAGAAAAAGATCAACAGTGTGTTTGTATTGAACAATGCTAGTTTTTCATATTGGGAACACAGACCACACGTATTTTTATTCAGTAGTAGCCGCCCAATCACAGGCGAAGAAACATTAATGTACCAAAACATTGAGTTTATACCGTTACACGTTAGCAATAATGTGGTTAAAACCGTATGCATGATAGTACAAGACGTCACTGAGTTGGCGAGTTATTACCAGGGTAAGAAACAACTTTCTGAAGAGTTAGCACAAGAACACTCAGCATTACTGGCGCTAAACACTAAACTAGAAGCCGCGCAGAATCAGTTATTACAAGCAGACAAAATGGCCGCCATTGGGCAGTTGGCTGCGGGCGTCGCTCATGAGATAAACAATCCTATTGGTTTTATTCATTCTAATTTACAAAGCCTACAAGATTATTCATCTAAGCTATTAAATTTGATCAGCTTTTATGAAAAGGTGGTGAATAAAACCCAAAATAAAACCTTTATGGCTTTGCAGCAAGAAATGCAAGAGCGCAGTCAATATTCGTTTTTACGTGAAGACATGCCTGAATTAATTAATGAGTCGATTACCGGAATAGATCGCGTTACTGATATTATAAAAAATCTTAAAGTGTTTTCACATGTCGACAGTAGTGAATGGCAGCATGCTAATATTATTGAAGGTATTGAAAATACGTTAAAAATTGCCAACAGCCAGCTTAAATATAATGTTGAAGTCCATCGTGAATTTCAGCAGCCATTACCGGCATTATTTTGCCAGCCAATGCAGTTAAACCAGGTGTTTTTGAATCTAATTGTCAATTCAGCACAGGCTATTGATGGTAAAGGGCACATTTACATTAAGGTATCGGCGAATAGCACAGCATTGGTTATTGAAATAAAAGATACCGGTTGTGGCATAAGTGAATCGGCACTGCGTAAAATTTTTGAACCATTTTACACCACAAAACCTGTAGGTCAGGGGACCGGCTTGGGACTGTCATTGTCTTATAGTATCGTGCAAAAACACAAAGGTAGTATTGTGGTAAGCTCCGAGCTTGATGTGGGCACCACCTTTATAATAACCCTGCCATTATTAACGCCTAGTGACCTTGAAACACCATCATAGTAAGCGATCTTAACAAGAGAACAATTGCGTTAAGCGCGCATTAAACTCATTACACACTTGATTAAGATTGCCCCCATCTCTTAGCGCGGCTTCTGCCTGTTGTGCTGTTGCACTCACGTCGTGTAACCCTAAGCAGGCACTGGTTCCCTTAATTTTATGTAATAGCATGACAACTTGTTTATGCTCTGAGGTTGCAGCAAGCAAGTTTAACTCGTCAGGTATGGCGCGTAAACTTTCTAGGTAGTCCTGTCGTAACTCGTCGAATCCGTCCATCTCTTGTTGTGCACTCATACTAGTAATATCTTCATTAGGCAGTGTTATATCATGTTTTGATAAACAAAATTGTATGGTATTTAACAGTTGTGTTTTATCGATAGGCTTGCAAAGCGTTGCGTTAAAAGGCGATACGGTGTCGGTTACAGGGTGCTGTTCAAACACATCTGCACTCAGTGAAATAATCACCGATTCAAACCCATGACGTCTCATTGCTTGACCCGCGCTCAAGCCATCCATTATTGGCATTTGCTGATCCATAATAATGATATCTGGGCGATGTTTGAGGGCAATATCCAATGCTTGTTGACCATTCTCCGCAAACAATAACTCCATATTAAGTGACTTAACGTAAGCAGCCACTAAGATGCGAATGTCTTCAACATCATCAACAATGAGCAATTTTCTACCATGACTTGCACTGGTAGGCAATTCAGTTGCTATTACAGTCGAGTCTTTTATTGGTTTTTGCAAAGCGCTGTGGGTATTAAAACTCAGCATGAAAGTCGACCCTTGACCAATCTCGCTGGTTACCGTAAGTGATATGTCCATTGCATCAGCAAGTTGTTTGCTAATATACAAGCCAAGTCCTGTACCGCCATAATCTCGACTCGTGCTGGAATTGGCTTGGGTAAATGCCTCAAACAGGGTGGACTGTTGCTGTTTGCTAATGCCAATACCTTGGTCTATTACTTTGATGCTACAGCTTTGCGCAGTTGTTTTTTCAGCTTTAAGGGTAATCGATCCTGTGGCGGTAAACTTTACCGCGTTACTGAGTAAATTAAGTAATATTTGTTGTAATCGGAAAGGGTCGGCCATGATATGAACGTCAGTAATGTCACTAACATCATAGTCAATAGACAAGCCTTTTTTGTGCGCCATTTGCGCCGTACTATCGATAAAGTCAGTCATAAAATGGGCAAGATTAATCGATTCTAATGCGATGCGCATTTTGCCTTGCTCAATTTTAGCTGTATCGAGAATATCATCAATTACATTTTGTAAGTGCAGAGTATTTTGATTTATACGATTAAGCGTGCGGTAGGTATCGCCCGTTGCTTCACTAAGCAGTTCTTCAGTAAAACCCTTAATAATAGTAATCGGTGTGCGGATCTCATGACTCATATTTGCTAGAAACCGGGTTTTAATTTCTGCGAGCAGTTTTGCTTTATCACGTTCTTGTTCCAGTTGCTGAGTTCTGTCTTTGACTCTTGCTTCTAATTCATTATTGAGTGTGCTCACTTCTGCCATTGATTTGTGCATAGCTTTGCGAGAATCGATTACTCGCTTTTGCAAACCATTAATGCTTTCAGACAATACTTCAAACTCAAGTGCTGTGGTGGTAAATGTCAGAGGCTGTGTATTAGGTTTATCAGATCGCCAGCGATGAGTGTGGCGGGTAATTTGTTCTAATGTATTGGTGTACTGATGAATTAATCGACCAGACAACACTGTGATGTATTGCAGCAATAACAACGCTGATATCATCGCAATCGATAAATAAATAAAATAGCGAATCACAAATGAGCGGGTGTCTAAATAGTACAGCGCAGTCCAATTCAATTCGTCTAGGTGTTTTCGTATAACGATATAACGACCGTCAGATGTGAAGGCAATTGGTTCAACTTTATTGAATATATGCTGTCCAAATACAGAGCTTGTGAAAGGTGTCATTAATGGCCGTTCTGTCCAGACACGACCTAACTGTCCTAAGGTATCGCTACCCCAAATTTTCTTCGAGTCTCTGTCGAGTAAAATACGGTTAGAATCCATATCATCTGAAGACTTAAAGGTATTGGTTAACGTTTTAAGATTGACAGAAATCTCGACTACCCCATCAAATGTGCCATTTTGGAAAAGCGGTGCGCTGACCGCAAATAATCGATCTTCACCCAGTCCTCTTCCCTGAAAGGTCTCACTGACATAGCTTTTGCCCAGTTCCTTAGGTTTATTGAAATAACTCCGGTCGGCAACCGATGTCTTTTGCATTTTACTGTTAGGTAAGTCGGCTTTATAAAATAGTGAAATAAGGCCATTTTTATCGGTGACCAGTGCAGATATCAGTTCTGCTTGTTGTTCAGTTAACTTACGTAATGTGTTTTGGTCAATATTGTCATGTCCTAAACTGGCGATAAGTTCTGTATTGCCGATATACCGTTCGATATGACGTTGAATTTCATTAATAAATTTACTTTGTTCATTATCGTAATACTGCAGAACGGATGATATGTGGAGACTGATAGCACCTTGTAAAATAAATGCGATTAAAATCGTGCAGGGTACGGCGCTATACAAACCAATTCGATGACTTAACTGTAGCTTTAAACTTTGATTTTTTTGATTTTTTGGGGTGATTGTTATGACATTTAGCATTAACGCCGTTTTGGTACATAAAATAAAAATACAACCGTTTAACAGTGTCGCACTGACTAATAACGCTGGCGATTCAGTAAAAATGGGATACGCAAATTGATGGTAGATAAAGCCTATGGCGACAGTATAAACACCCATTACTCGCCAAAGAGGTTGTTTCAAATTTAATGTTAATAACATCAAGCAAAACAGCTGCAAGATGCTGTTAAATAATTCAATATTACTTGCTATTGGAACGCTGACGATAGCAAGAGCCAACAGAGACCAGATAAAACCTAAGCGAATGAGGATAATTGAAAAGGCAATGTTACCGATGAGAAAAGGTACGACAATAGGCAGTTCGATCGCCATAGCATTGGCGATAAATCCCAACAGCGTTGTGGTGCAAAAAAACCATAATCGTCTTAATGAAAACGACTTTGAGTAAAATAGTCTGGTAACAATATCCATCATATCGGCACGATTACCTGTAAAAAGTGCGGGTAAATATTATTGTTAATTCGGTTGTTGAGCTGTTCATATATTTTATTCTGCCTGGGTATCTGTTTGTTCAACTCGCTCTGCTTTGATGAGCAATTTTTCGTTATTTTTTGTCTGATAGCGGTATAAGTTCTGCAGTGTTTTCTCGCAAAACACATGGCCTTTAGGCAATAACAACATGTGTTTACGATTGTATAAATTTTGAGTTAAGCGCATACCTTCGGTGATTTGTTCAATAAGCAGACCATCATCTAATTGCGCATCTGAATGGTTAATCGTTTCTTGGTCCTGGTAAGCAGTAATGATTTGCCCTAGCACATTGACGACTTTGGGGTCATACACGTTACCTTGCTGTAGTTTTATGTGTTTATATATTTCTTCTTTGGTGAGGTCTTTAGTATGGTCTTTTGCATTTTGTTGTTCAAATAACGCTAACCAAAAGTCTCTTGCGACGGCTAATATACGAGCCCCAATATGAATGTTTTGTGCCACTTTTTGTAACGGTTCACCCGTACCGTTATAGTGCTCATATTGACTGCCAATGATCTCACTAATCGTCGATAGGTGAACCGCTGGTGCCAGCATTTCTTCTGCCAATTGCGGGTGTTGAAAAAAGCGTTTTTGGGCTGCACTACTGAGTTGGTCGTAGGGGCCAGTAAGACAATGTGCAGGCAAGCCTAGTTTACCCAGTTCACAGTATAGACCTGCTTTACTGATTAACTCGACATGAGCTTTATTCATCTTTAATGCAGTGGCTATGTGACCACATGTTTCACTCACTTGCAGTGCAAACTTGCCATTTAATGCTGGGTTAATACTGATCAAATTATAAAGAACTTCAAGTGTGGCTTTTTGCTCATTACCACGTGTACTGGCCAACAATTTGTATTGATATAATGTCTTTTTCAATTGAGTGGTTCGTTGCTGAACCATCTCTTCTAAGTTATTGTTTAATTGTTTTAGTTGCTTGTTCTGCAGAGTAATTTTTTTTGTCAGCAACTTGTTCGCTTCTACGAGACGATAGATTTCTAAGCCTTCATGAACTTGAGCAAGTAGCTCTGCGTTATCCCAAGGTTTTTGAATATAACGATGAATTTTACCCACATTAATCGCACTAACGGTTGATTGAATATCAGAATACCCAGTCATTAAAATACGATAAGCATCCGGTTGAAGCACTGCCGCTTGTGCAAGGAATTCAGCACCTGTCATATTAGGCATACGCATATCTGAAATAATGATATTAACTTTTTCTGTTTGCATAAGTTCAAGCGCTTGTTGGCCACTTGATGACAGTAATAGCTTCACTTTTGAAGACATGAATAAGCGTTGCAGCGACTTCAAGATGCTGGTCTCGTCGTCGACACACAAAATAATAGGCATTGATGTTTCTAATGGGCTCATAATGTCCTTAATTTCTCACTTGTCTTATTTGTCTCTTAGATTAAGTTATGCTATAACGGTTAATTAATCAAGATATATGATGGATAACATTCTATGAAGACATTACGACCCAGTGACATTGCGCAATATTGCGATGTACACCAGCGCACCGTAAGTCGATGGATTGCTCAAGGGCGATTAAAAGGACATAAACTCCCAGGTCGAGGTAATTATCGTGTATTACTAGACGATTTTATTATGTTTTTGCAAACCCAAAAAATGCCTATGCCTGAGGAGTTATTAAGTCACTCTAACCAAATTGATTCAGTGAAAGAACAGCCCAAGCGCATTTTAATTATTGACGATGAAATTGAAATTAGAAATGCGATCCGCCGCGTATTGATACCCAGCGGCTATGAATTTTCATTTGCATCTGATGGATTTCAGGCTGGGGTTAAAGTGCTTAGCGATAAACCTGACCTTGTTACACTCGATTTATCTATGCCTGGATTAGACGGTTTTGAAGTTCTGCAGTTTATCCGCCAACAACCAGAGCTAAACCATTTAAAAATTTTAGTGGTGTCAGGGTTATCTGAAATTGAATTGCAAAAAGCATTAGATCTAGGCGCAGATGCCGTATTACCAAAACCATTCGATAATGAGCAATTGCGTTCAGCGGTAGATAAATTTTTTAATTAACTGGTAGAAATATGACGAATAAGCTGTTGATTGTTGATGATGAAGAGGCCATTTTACGGGCATTAAAACGATTGTTTGCTCGTGCAGGCTATCGGGTATTTACTGCAACCAGTGGTTATGACGCGCTCAACATCATGGCTCAAGAACATTGTCAGGTGATTATTTCTGATTTTAGAATGCCAGTAATGAACGGCTCGCAATTATTGGCGGCCATAAAAGCGCAATATCCTACAAGTCTGTGCATGATCCTCAGTGGTTTTACTGATTTTAGTTCAGTATTAGCGTTACTTAATTCTGGTACTGTGTTTCGTTTTTTACAAAAACCCTGGGATGAAACGCTTCTTTATTCCGAGGTTGAAGCCGCTTTTATTGCTTACAACAAACACTTTGACGAAAATGAAGTCAATCAATTAATGGCCAATAGCGCAGAAGCCCTGATTGAACTTTATCCTAACGGCCAGATCGGCAGAGTTAATGGTGTTGCCAAGCAAATATTTAATCTAGATTCCAGCAGTATTTTAATCGCCGATGTGTTTCCATTTTGCTCCTATGAATGTCTGTTAACGCTATTTAGTAGCAATATTGATAACGTGGTGCTAAAGGCAACCACTGGCAAAAATGTCGAATTCGTGTTGAAGAAAACGACAGATAAATCGCGCTTTTTTGAACTGCAATTTATGAATAAAAATGATGGTGCATTGCCATATAGAAAACAATTAGCCTCATTTTTAGATCAAAACGAAATCGTTAATTTAGCTGATTCACTGCTCGAGACCGTCAAGCCATTTGCGATGGTGGCCATCCACCTTAAAAATTACAGTTATTGGACTGAGATAATTGGCCCGGTGGCGACTGAAAAGTTATTTGATGATATTGCGTTAACCTTATTTACTCAGTCTAAAATATCTTCCTCAGCGTTAGCTTTTTTGACTAATGAGCATTTTGTGTTGCTCATGGATAATTTTACCAACGAGCATGATTTACACAAACAACTCACTGATTTTATCGCCCCCTTTAGTCATACTAGTTATTCAGACAAATCAGTCAGAGTTGAACTGGTCGTCACCTATTGTATCGCCAGAGAAGATGGTGATAATGCAGCCCAATTACTCAGCAATGCATTAATCTCTAATCGCTTACACAGAACGGGTCATTCGCATTTCTTTATGCGCTATGATGCGGCAATTATTGAGCAAAAACGCAAGCAACTGTTTATCAGCAAAGCCTTATTCCACGCGGTCGACAATCAACAACTCTATTTGCATTTTCAGCCTAAGTTTGATTTAAATCAGCGCAAAATTACCAGCTGTGAAGTGTTACTTCGCTGGGAACATCCACAATTAGGCAATATTTCCCCTGTGGTGTTTATTCCGATAGCAGAGCGAGAAGGGCAAATTATAGAGCTAGGTTATTGGGTCATTCATGCTGCGTGCATGGCAATATCAAATTGGACCCAAAAAGGTATCAAACTCGATAAAGTCGCAATAAATATATCGGGGAAACAGCTATCCCATGCCGATTTTATTCCCAGAGTGGAAGCATTATTAGCAGGATTTGATATTGATATGTCGACTCTGGAATTTGAACTTACCGAGTCATGGTTAGTTGATAATATTGAAGAAAGTGCAGAAAAATTAACTCGATTAAAAAATGCCGGTATCAGTATTGCCATTGATGATTTTGGTACTGGTTACTCATCCTTATCTTATCTTTCAAAACTGCCTATTGATGTGTTAAAAATTGATCGGTCGCTAATTATTGATATCTCAGACAATTTAAATACTCAAAGCATGGTCGGTAATATCACTCGAATGGCCCACGACTTAGGCATGAAAGTTGTTGTGGAGGGGGTAGAGCACATTGAGCAAATGTTGATCCTTGAAAAACTTAACTGTGATGTCATTCAAGGCTACTTTATTGCTCGTCCTCAAGATGAAGACAGTTTTACTCGGTTGATTGCCAATGCCGGCGCATCAATTGCTGCGGTAATGGGGGGAATATGAAAAAATTATCTGTGCTGTTCATCGATGATGATATGTTTATGCTTAAAGCACTGCAACGCACCGCTCGACGAGCTCAGCCAAACTGGGACTTTTATATTTGTGAAGATGCCCTAAGTTGGCAAGATGCATTACCTCATGGCGTGTTGCCCGATGCAATATTTTGCGATTACCTTATGCCTGAAAAAAATGGCGATGAGCTTCTTGAAGAAATAGCTGCGATTATTCCCTCATCAGTAAGAGTATTACTCACTGGCGATACCGCCGAAGATGTGGTCTCAAAAGTTAGTGAAGTGTCGCATTTTGTACTAAAAAAACCCTTTGCAGCAGCTGATTTAGAAGATGTGTTCTTTTGTTTGGAACGCCTCGATTCGCTTAATTTTAGTTTAGAAATGCGTAACAAATTAGGTCGAATTGGCTATTTTTTTCCGTTACCCGAAATAGCTGCACAGTTAAGAACATTATTTGCCATTGATGAAGTTGATATTGGACAAACTGCAGACCTTATTAAGCAAGAAGCGTTTATTGCGGCAAAAATTATTCAAATCGCCAATTCGGCTTTTTTAGGCTACCACAGTAAAACCGTTTCGTTAGAAGAGGCCATCAAAAGATTAGGTCTCAAAATGACAGAAACCATTGTGATATCTATGCTTGTCAATAATTGTATTGCGCCAAAATTACCCATAGAAATTCACAAAAAGGTTAATGAGTGGGCTTTTAATTATTCAAAACTTAGCCGCCAGTTAAGCCAGTCATTGGGCTTTAAAGCCGTTCAACTTGATAATGTGTTTATTGCTTCGTTACTCAGTGGCATTGGTCGTTTAGTGTTTATTGCTGAAGCAAATGAATTTATTAATATCGATGCCGATGATAATAAAATTATACTCGATGAAGCAACCTCGTTAACTGTGTATATACTGACGCTATGGGGCTATCCGCTGGAATTATGTCAAATCATTTTAATGCAAGACAAGCCTGACTTTGCCGCAAAAGGCTTAACAGATCAAAAGTTGGGGCTCATTATGTATGTAGTGAAATTATTTTTGTCTGGTCAACTCGATGAATTTGCAAAAACCAACCTAAAAACCTTGATAGAAGATGTCGATATTATTGACTGGATAGATAATTGTTAATAGTAAAATGTAATCAAGGATGATTACATTAATCTCACTCTTTGCTGGCTAATTTGTATCATAATTATTTTGCTGTTATTTATTAATACTTAACGATCCCACGTCTAGATAACATAGCCTAATTGTCTTTAGCTAAAGCCACTGATACCTCGCTTTACATAACCAGCTTTCGGATGCTCAGAAGCACCTCACACCGATAAAAGTGATGGCCTAAGCGCGTAAAATTCGACTCATTATTCTCATAATGTTTGACGTTATTGGCCCAAGAGGCATGCCTGTGTAGCGATTAAGCTGCTCGACATAGTGGATAATATTATCTGTTTACTATGTTGCGCAGGATATGTCCGTCGGCTTATGGTTGCAGCTGTTTGTTTACCCATTATGGATTTCGATTAAGGTGTGATTCTTGTATTTGTTGCCGCAATAATCATTTTGTTTCTGAGCCATTTATTCGCTGGCTCTTTGTCGACATTAATATGCCAGTATAAATGCACCCCAATATCGGGTAATTCAACTGGCATGGGGTAAATGGCGATATCAAGCATTTGACCGTACATGGCTGCGGCCGTTTTCGGTAATGTCAGTAACATGTCGTTATTTAAGATCACTCTACACGCCGATAACGCATGCTGACACCGTAGGGATATTTTACGATGTAAACCGATACGTGATAGTTCAAAATCTTCCAAACTAGGCCCGGTTGAGCGAGATGACACTAATACATGCTCTAGGCGCAAATAAGTCTCTAAATCGAGTGCGTCGGTAATAGCCGGGTGATTTTTACGCGCAATAACAACCAGTTGATCTAACTCTAATTGCGTATGCATAATATTATTGCTGACAGGGATTAAGGTATCAATGGCCAAATCAATGTCGCCACTGGCCAGTTTGTTTTCAAGTTCTGTGCGTCTTACTCGCTTATTACTGCTTAAATTGATTGCTGGCGACTCTAACGACAAGCTTTGTTGCAAGATAGGCAAATAGTAAGGTTCTAAAGAACCGTGTAAGGATAATGAAAAGCTTTTGCGTGAGGTTAATGGCTCAAACTGTCTAGATTGCACTAAACATACTTGTAATTGGTGCAAGGCTTCGCGCACATCATCTATTACATTCTTTGCCACCGGAGTCGGGCGCATTTCATTACCTTGCCTGATAAATAAAGCATCATCAAAATGAGTGCGTAATTTACCCAGCGAGTGACTCACAGCCGGCTGGGATAGATTCAATACCGATGCCGCTTTAGTGATATTACCTTCGCAATAGATTGCATCAAACACCACAAACAAATTCAAATCAATTTTCATATTTACTCCAGTGATCCCTTACTGTGCATTAACACCACCTAAGATGGGCATACTATTTAAATTATAAATAGTAGGGTATTAGAACTATTCATTTGTTCAATTTAGATGTTGGCATTAGCATAGTCAAGTAGATTCGATATAGCGTAAAACGCATGCAAAATGACCGTTATGACAATCAAATAAACGATGTGATACAGCAGATTAAACGGCTGCAATTACATTTAAGTTAGCAACGATTCATTGTTTACCTATTGAGTCATCATTCTTTTACTCAGTCAGAGACACGACATGGCAGCAATTTATTTGATTCGACACGGGCAAGCCTCATTTGGCAGCACTGATTACGATCAATTATCAAACAAAGGTAGCCAGCAGGCGAGATTGTTGGGCGAGTATTGGCGTTCAAGAGGGGCCCCGAGTCAGTTTTATTGCGGCGACTTGCTGCGTCACGGCCAAACGTTAACTCACTTTGTCAATGGATACCAAGGTGAGACCACGCCTATGGTTATCCACTCGGGTTTTAATGAGTTTGATCATGTCGAGATTTTGCAGCAATACAATCCCCAGTGGAATAACTTTGCCAAAATGAATGACGCGCTAAACCAACTAGATGAGCCCAATAAGGCACTGCAGCAAGAATTTTATCAAGCACTTAAACGCTGGATTTCAGGCGATAACCATCATGAGTATAAAGAGAGTTGGCCGCAGTTTCAGGCGCGCTGTATTCGTGCATTGCAAGATATTATTCAACAGCAATTGAGTCATAAACGCCAGTTACGTGCGGTGAACCATGAACCCAAACCGTCTAAAGACATTTTAGTGTTCACCTCAGGCGGTACCATTTCAGTGATCATCCAGCACATATTAAAATTAAACGATCAGCAAACATTAGCAATTAATCAACAAACCAGAAATACCAGCGTGACCAAATTACTGTTTTCGGAAAATATGCTGAGCGTCGATTATTTTAATAACTATAGCCATCTAGAGCAGGCTGGTGATGAGTGGATCACCTATAAGTAAACTTAAGTGCCGTTACACGTTTAAAAATAAGCTTCAAATGGAGTAACGTAAACATTGACTGACGCTATCAACAGCCGGTGTTTACTCGCTGAGTTCAGCGAGCAAAACCAATATAACAATTTAACCCAAATACAATTCATTCGAAGCTATTAACTCGAAAACGATTAACCCAAAATAATAAGGAAATAACATGAACAAGGGCGATTTATTTGATTTAACAGGGAAAGTTGCTTTAGTCACCGGAGCCAGTCGTGGTATTGGCGAAAGTGTTGCTAAAGTATTAGCCCAGTATGGTGCTCATGTGATTGTATCAAGCCGAAAACTTGAAGCCTGCCAAACCGTGGTAGATGAAATTGTTGCCGCAGGCGGCAGTGCACAAGCCATTGCTTGTCATATTGGCGAATTAGATCAAATTGACTCAATCTTTGCTGCAATCAAACAGCAACATGGCAAGCTGGATATTTTAGTCAATAATGCGGCGGCAAATCCTTATTTTGGTCACATTATCGATACCGATTTAATTGCCTTTCAAAAGACGGTTGATGTGAATATTCGGGGGTATTTCTTTATGTCGACTAAGGGCGCGCAATTAATGAAAGACAGTGGCGGTGGCGCTATTGTCAATGTCGCGTCAGTTAATGGCGTGATCCCGGGCGATTACCAAGGTATCTACTCTATTACCAAAGCGGCAGTGATCTCAATGACGCAAGCTTTTGCTAAAGAGTGCGCCCAATTTAATATTCGCGTAAACGCATTATTACCCGGTGGTACCGACACTAAATTCGCTTCTGCTTTAGTTGATAACCCAGCCATTCTTAAACAAATGATGCATCACGTACCGATGAAGCGCGTGGCACAACCTGATGAAATGGCCGGCACTGTATTATATTTAGTCTCAAATGCATCAAGCTACACCACAGGTACAGCGATTAATGTTGATGGCGGTTATTTGATTGGTTAACGGCTTAACACACAAGCTGACTCCAATGCCAAACGCTTAAGCCAGCTAAATATGACAAACAACATAAAAATAAAGCATCAATTAACGCTAGGAAGCAAATATGAATAGCGACAAAAACACCAGTGTAAATAGATTATTTGAACCCTTTGTCACAGCATCATTGTCACTTAAAAATAAGACGGTGATGGCGCCAATGACTCGAGCATTTTCGCCTAATTATATCCCTAATGATGAAGTAGCAGCCTATTACCGTAGACGCGCCGAAGGCGATGTAGGCCTGATTATCACTGAAGGGACATTTATCTCCCATGAAGGGGCGAATGGATACGAGAATGTGCCAGCTATTTATGGTGACCAAGCCTTAGCAGGTTGGAAGCATGTTGTTGATGAAGTGCATGCTGTTGGCGGCAAAATTGCGCCCCAACTTTGGCATGTGGGTTCGGTAAGAAAGTCAGGTATAGGTCCATACAAAGAGGCACCAGCCTATAGCCCTTCAGGTTTGTATAAGCCTGGTGCTGCTAACGGCGTTGCCATGACCCAAGACGATATCGACGCCGTGGTTGCGTCATTTGCTCAAGCCGCGCTCGATGCTAAAAACATCGGTTTTGATGCCATAGAGGTGCATGGCGCTCATGGCTACTTAGTCGATCAGTTTTTCTGGGAAGGGACCAATCAACGCACCGATAAATACGGTGGTTCATTAGAAAATCGCACCCGTTTTGGTGTTGAAATCGTGAATGCCATCCGCGCCGCTGTGGGGAATGACTTTACCATTATCTTCCGTTTTTCGCAGTGGAAACAACAAGATTACAACGCCAAGTTGTGCCAAACACCTGAAGAACTTGATACATTTTTAGGTTTATTAAGTGATGCTGGCGTTGATATTTTCCATGCCAGTACTCGTCGTTTTTGGGTTGCAGAATTTGCGGGTTCTGATCTTGGGCTTGCTGGTTGGACTAAAAAATTAACTAACAAGCCGGTGATCACTGTGGGTAATGTCGGCCTAGATGCTGATTTTATCGGCGAGGGCAATGCTGATTTGTCGGGTACTTCAAATCCAACCGGTATTGATGAGTTATTAGTGCGCTTAAACAATGATGAATTTGATTTAGTTGCCATTGGGCGGGCGCTATTAGTTGATCCTCAGTGGGTAAAAAAAATCCAGCACAACGCCATTGATGAAATTAAACCGTTTAATAAGAAGTCATTAATGTCGTTGAGTTAATCGCTTAAGTCAGTGGGTCTAGGCTCATTACCACAGCGATTAGCGGCGTTATTATCGGGTAAAAGGATACAGTAATGAATTTTGAATACAGCGAAAAAGTTCAAGGATTAATCAAGCGAGTCAACGACTTTATGGATTTACATGTATTTCCTGTCGAAGAAGAAATGCATAAGCAAGTTGAGCTCGAACCATGGTCAACGCCGCCGTTAATGGAACAACTTAAAGCCAAAGCCAAAGCTGAAGGTTTATGGAATTTGTTTCTACCGGTTGCCTACGGTAAATACAGTGCTGGATTAACTAATTTAGAATATGCCCCGTTGGCTGAAATTATGGGCAAGGTTATGTGGGCGCCAGAAGTGTTTAACTGCGCGGCACCCGACACCGGCAACATGGAAGTACTGGCCAAATACGGTAATGAAGCACAAAAGAAACAATGGTTAGAGCCTTTACTGGACGGAAAAATACGCTCTGCTTTTGCAATGACAGAACCTGAAGTCGCCTCAAGCGATGCCACCAATATTGAACTGAGCATAGTGCGTGATGGCAATGAATACGTGATTAATGGCCGCAAATTTTACATTAGCGGCGCATGTCGCAAACAGTGTGAAATCATGATTGTGATGGGTAAAACCGATGCTGAAAATAGCAACCGTTATATTCAGCAATCTCAAGTGCTTGTACCGATGAATACCCCTGGTGTCACCATGGTAAGACCGATGAAAGTGTTCGGCTATGATGATTCACCTGAAGGCCATGCTGAGGTAACGTTTACTAATGTGCGTGTTCCGCTGGATAACATTATTGCTGGCGAAGGCAAAGGTTTTGAAATTGCTCAAGGACGTCTTGGCCCTGGGCGTATTCATCACTGCATGCGTTCAATCGGTATTGCTCAGCGCGCGCTCGATTTAATGTGTAAACGCGTTGGCGAGCGTATTGTATTTGGTCAACCTATGATCAAACAGCAGTCGGTTCGCGAAGATATAGCCAAATCAGCCTGCCAAATTGAACAAGCACGTTTGATGACCTTAAAAGCAGCCCAGAAAATGGACACAGAAGGCAATAAAGCGGCTAAAGAATTGATCGCTATGATTAAAATTGTTGCCCCAAGTATGTCTCTTGATGTGATCGACCGCGCGATTCAATGCCATGGCGCTGTGGGTGTCAGTCAAGATACTTTCTTAGCGCATGCCTGGGCTGGCCAGAGAACGTTGCGTTTAGCGGATGGTCCAGATCAAGTGCATATGATGCAGTTGGGGCGTGATTTAGTAAAAAAGATAGTTGGGTAAATAAATGCTTAGGGTGAAACGCAACAAGCGTTTCACCCCGTAATCGTACTTTTCTCAACCAAGCTAAATCCATCAAACAACGAGAGTATTGCTAAATGTCACAAGTATTCCCCATTAATAATGAACAACTTAGCGCTTATTTAGAGCAGCATGTCGCCGACTTTACAGGGCCGATCACCTTAGAAAAATTTTCAGGTGGTCAATCCAATCCCACTTACAAAGTGACCTCGCCAACTGGTGTGTATGTGTTGCGTCGTCAACCGCCGGGCAAATTATTGAAATCAGCCCATGCAGTCGATCGTGAATATCGGGTATTAGATGCACTAAAAGACAGTGATGTACCAGTGGCAAAAGTATTTCACCTGTGTGAAGACTGCAGCGTTATTGGTTCAATGTTTTATCTGATGGAGTTTTGCGATGGCACTGTGTATTGGAGTGCATCATTAGCCGAAATAAACAGTAATGATCGACGCTCAGCTATGTATGACGCGATGAATAAAGTCTTGGTCGCGCTGCACAGTGTCGATGTTGATGCCGTCGGTTTAGCTGATTATGGTAAAGCGGGCAATTACTTTGCACGTCAACTCGGTCGCTGGACATCACAATATCGCGCCACAGAATTACACAACATTGCTGCCATGGATGCCTTAATTAACTGGCTTGAAGATAATCTACCCAGTGATGATGGTCGTGTTTGCTTAGTACATGGTGACTTTCGCTTAGACAACATGATGTTTGCCAAAGATTCACCAGAGGTTATTGCTTTACTGGATTGGGAATTATCGACCTTAGGCCATCCCTTTGCTGATTTAGCATACCAATGTATGCAACTGCGGATGCCAGCAGGCATGGGCAGCATTGATGGTTTAAAAGATATCGACCGCGCCAGCTTAGGGATTCCGTCTGAAGAAGAATATGTCGCTCGATATTGCCAACGCATGGGTATTGAGCAGATTGAGCACTGGGACTTTTATTTGGCATTCAGTTTCTTCCGCTTAGCAGCGATTGCACAAGGTGTCGCCAAACGAGCAACAGAAGGTAATGCCTCCAATGAACACGCTAATAAAGTGGGATCATTTGTTGAGCCTCTGGCCAAAATGGCCTTAGACGTCATTGCTTGCGAAACTAAAAAATAACATCAGATCAGCCGTATGATAAAACAACATCAAAAAGACCATCAATTACAGGAGTAACTCGCATGGATCCATTATTAGACTTTACCGGTAAGGTTGCTGTTATCACTGGCGCGGCTCAAGGCTTTGGTCAGTTACTGGCACAAGAATTAGCCAAACGCGGTGCTAAGTTAGTAATTAGTGACATTAATGAAGCTGGTGTTCGTAAGGTGGCGGATGATATTGCCTCTCGTGGCGCTGAGGTTATCGCGATGAAATGTGATGTGTCAAAAGATGCCTCGTGTAAAGCTATGGTTGATACTGCGATTGAGCATTTTGGTCGAGTGGATATTGGGGTAAACAATGCCGGTGTCGCCCATGAATTTATGCCGCTTCATCTTATAGATGAAGCGATTATGGACAGTCAATTTGCGATCAATGTTAAAGGCGTGCAGTTTGGTATGCGTTATCAAATACAGCAAATGCTCAAACAAGGTGAGGGCGCGATCCTCAACGTGAGTTCTATGGCTGGGTTAGTCGGCGCCGCCAGAGGCAGTGCTTATTCTATGGCGAAACATGCAGTAATTGGCTTAACCAAAACCGGCGCGGTTGAGTACGGCCGTAATAATATTCGCATCAATGCGATATGCCCATTTTTTACCCTGACACCTATGGTGACCAATTTTGCTGATGCAGAAAAGCAACAGAAAATGGCCGTTGGCGCGCCAATGAATCGTTTAGGTGAGCCTAAAGAAATTGTCGCGGTGATGCTGATGATGTTATCTCCTGCCAATACCTATATGACAGGCCAATGTATTGCGGTCGACGGTGGCGTATCAGCCTATTAAGTTGCGCTTTGCAGTCAGTGTTATTGACACGCCAGCTCGTGCCGTTAGCGTAAACACTTGCTGAGTCGTTCGCTACGTCATTTCCACGTTATAGAAGAAAACACAATAAGAAGAGAATATTATGCCTGCGACGTTAATGAATCAACGTGACCTAGAATTTATGCTGTATGAACTGTTTGATAGTGAAGCATTAACCAGCAGAGATCGCTATCAAGATCACGATCGCCAAACGTTTAATGAGGTGGTCAATACTGCCAAAATAATTGCAGAAAAATATTTTCTTCCTATTCGTCAAAAGCTCGATACCCATCAGCCAACTTTTGACGGCAAAAAAGTACACATTATCCCAGAACTTAAAACCGCTATCGACGCAGTAAACGAGTCGGGTATTGGCGCTGCAACAGCAGATTATGAGTTAGGTGGCATGCAACTGCCACCAATCATTGCTAGTGCAGCAGGGGCGTATCTCAGTGTTGCCGGTGGTGTTGGCATGGGGTACAACATGTTGACCACGGCAAATGCCAATTTACTGCAAGCCCATGGCAATACTGAGTTGATTGAAACCTGGGTTAAACCTATGCGTGAAGGGCGATTTATGGGCACTATGGCCATGACAGAGCCCGGTAGCGGATCTGCTTTAGGTGATTTAATTACCAAAGCGGTAAAAGCCGATGATGGTACATATCGGATTACGGGCAATAAAATCTATATTTCCGGTGGCGATCACGATTTAAGCGACAACATCGTTCATTTAGTATTGGCTCGAATTCAAGGTGCACCTAAAGGTGTTAAAGGCATTTCGTTATTTGTGGTACCTAAGTTTTTACTTAATGATGATGGCAGCATTGGCGCAGACAATGACGTCGCTCTGGCTGGTTTGTTTCATAAAATGGGTGGTCGCGCGCAAACGTCAACGGCATTGAGTTTCGGTGAAAAACAGGGCTCCATTGGCTATTTAGTCGGTGAAGAACATTGTGGCTTGAAGTATATGTTTCACATGATGAACGAAGCCCGCATTATGGTCGGCACCAGTGGCGCAGTTTTGGCGGTAGCGGGATATCAATATTCAGTCGATTATGCCAAAAATCGCCCCCAAGGTCGATTACCCTCGTGTAAAGATCCACAATCACCTATGGTGAATATCATTGAGCATGCTGATGTAAAACGCATGTTGTTAGCCCAAAAAGCCTATGCGGAAGGGGCAATGGCGTTAGTGCTATATGGTACTCAATTAAGTGATGATGAACGTACTGCCGTCACAGTCGAGCTACGCCAACATGCCCATATACTGTTGGATTTCTTAACCCCCATTATTAAAACGTGGCCGTCAGAATATGGCCCCAAAGCCAATTCACTGGCGATTCAAGTGATGGGCGGTCACGGTTATATTAACGAGCATCCGGTAGAAATGTTCTATCGTGATAATCGCTTAAACCCGATCCATGAAGGTACTACTGGGATTCAATCATTAGATTTGCTCACCCGCAAAGTACCGATGAATAACTTACAAGGCTATAAAGCGACCTTAGCTGAAATGGTCATCACCATTGATGAGGCAAAACACTATCCGAGTTTACATGAGTTTTCTAGTCAATTAACCCAAGCAGTTGCGACCTTAAGTACCACAACCGAGGCCGTGTTAGCGGCAATGTCGACTAAGAATATTGATCTCGCTTTGGCCAATTCGGTTAAATATTTAGAGTTGTTTGGTCATGTGATTATTGCCTGGTTGTGGCTCAAGCAAAGTATTGTCGCCACTAAAGCGATAGCTGAACAACCGCATCAAGCTGATATGGATTTTTATCAAGGTAAATTGCTGGCGTGTCAGTATTTTTATCGCTTTGAATTACCTGAAATTAACGTCTGGTCAAACCTACTCGTTACCACTGACAGCACCAGTTTTGATATGCAGCCTGATTGGTTCTAATGTGAATTAACCCGACTTAAGGCGCTGTTAGGCTGATTGGTTTTGCCTAGCTTTAGGTGAGCGTTATAAAATCCAATCTAATGAAAACATTACCGCCCAGTGCAGTAATGTTTTTTGTTGTTAAAGCTCTCAAGATATTTGTTTCTGTTAGCTGCCTTCCAAACGCCAAGCTATTCATATTGTGAATAACTTAGTATCAAAACTATTCATTTGTTTAATTTACCTAGCGCAACTAGCATGAGATATCGCTTAAATTTCATTCATGGATAGTACCGCGAAAGTATCAGAGGAAAGGGAATAATGCCGACAAAAATTAATCGCAATGATATTGCCAACTATATTGGCTACCAAGCAGCCGCTACAAACTGGTTTCAAATCACCCAAGATCAAATTAATCAATTTGCCGATTGCACTCTCGACCATCAATTTATTCACGTCGATGAAGAAAAAGCGAAAGCCACTCCTTTTGGTTCCACCATTGCCCACGGTTTTTTATCGTTATCTATGTTGTCTCATTTTGCTGAAGAATTTAGCCTGCTTATTGATGGCTTCTATATGGGGCTCAATGCCGGTTTCGATAAAGTCAGATTTTTGCAACCCGTTAGCGTCAATAGCCGCATTAGGGCACATGCGAAAATCCTTTCTATTGAAGAAAAAAAGCCGGGGCAATTTCGCTTATCGACCGAAGTGACCATTGAGATTGAAGGCGTTGATACACCGGCATTAGTTGCTGAGTGGATATCAGTACAAATGGTTAACTAATATTGGTTAAGTGATGATCGTTAATTCATCATGCTGGCACAGAAAAGATAATAACAAATAAAAATAAACAGTTAAGGTAATAACATGACTATCAGTTTTGCAGGAAAAGTGGCTATTGTTACTGGGGCAGGTAACGGATTAGGCCGTTCACACGCGTTGGAATTAGCCAGACGTGGCGCCAAAGTCGTTGTTAATGATTTAGGCGGCGCACGTGATGGCAGCGGTGCATCTTCTGCAGCGTCACAAGAGGTGGTGCAGTTGATTGAAGCAATGGGCGGTGAAGCGATTAGCCATGGCGCTAACGTTGCCCATTTTGATCAAGTACAAGACATGGTGCAACAAACCATGGATAAATGGGGGCGTGTCGATATTTTAATCAATAACGCCGGTATTTTACGTGATAAGTCGTTTTCAAAGATGACCTTAGATGACTTTAAACTGGTCATGGACGTGCATGTGATGGGCTCGGTTAACTGCACTAAAGCTGTATGGGACATCATGAAGCAGCAAAATTATGGTCGAATTGTGATGACGACGTCATCGAGTGGTATGTACGGTAACTTTGGTCAAGCCAATTATGGCGCGGCTAAAATGGCGCTGATTGGCCTAATGAATACCTTAGTGCTGGAAGGTGCGAAAAATAATATCCATATTAATGCGCTAGCACCTACGGCTGGCACACGTATGACCGAAGATTTAATGCCTGAAGAAATCGTTAAAGCCTTTGCACCAGAAGCGGTCACCGCAGGCATGCTGACTTTGTGTGACGATGACGCGCCCAATCGATTTATTTTATGTGCTGGCGCAGGCGGTTATTCAAGCGCGAGTATCTTTGAAACCGATGGCTGCTTTATTCCTAGCGCGAAACAAAGCCCAGAAACTGTGCGTGAACATTGGGATCAACTCACCGATCAACACAATCAAAAAGCCTTAGTGTCGGGTTCGCAACAAGGTGAGAAGTTTGTGATGAAAGCCATGGCGTTTATGAAATCTCAGGCTCTAGGGTGAATTGATTAGCAGCACACATTATTAAAAAAAGGATTTGTCATGAGAGAAGCCGTCATTGTTTCAGCCGCCAGAACACCAATTGGTAAAGCCTATCGCGGCGCCTTTAACGATTTATCTGCCCCCACGTTAGCCGCTATTGCGGTTAATGCCGCGGTAGAAAGAGCCGGAATCGATCCAAATGAAATTGAAGACTGTATTTTTGGCGCCGCCTTAACCCAAGGTAACCAAGGCATGAATTTTGGTCGTCAAGTGGCCATGGCGGCGCAATTACCTGTGTCGGTGCCGGGCATGACGGTTGATCGCCAATGTTCATCAGGACTCATGTCTATTGCTATAGCCGCCAATCATATTGTTTGTGATGGTGCCCAAGTTGTGGTTGCCGGAGGTTGTGACTCTATCAGCTTGGTTCAAAACGATAAGCTGAACATGCATCGCGCGGTAGATCCTAGCGTAAAAGCCTATCGACCAGCGATTTATATGCCGATGCTCGATACGGCTGAAGTGGTGGCTAAGCGATATAATATTTCACGCGAGGCACAAGATGCCTATGCATTATCCTCTCAGCAACGCACCGCAATCGCACAGTCACAAGGCCGATTTGATGCTGAAATAGTCCCGGTCAGTTGCACTATGCTGATAATGGATAAAGTCAGCGGTGAAATCAGTAAACAACAAGTGACCTTAACTCAAGATGAAGGCAATCGCCCATCGACAAATTTAGAAGCTCTAGCTGGCTTAAAAGCGGTTAAAGAAAATGGATCGATTACCGGTGGCAATGCATCACAACTATCAGACGGTGCAGCAGCGGTTGTGGTAATGGAACGTGAACTCGCCGAGCAACGAGGTTTAACACCATTAGGCGCGTATCGAGGCATGGTGGTGAGTGGATGTGAGCCAGATGAAATGGGCATAGGACCTATCTATGCAATTCCGAAACTGCTTGAGCGAAATGGCCTTAGCATTGACGACATAGGTTTATGGGAAATCAATGAAGCGTTTGCGGTTCAGGTCATTTATTGTGCTGAATATCTCGGCATTCCCGCCGATCGTTTAAATGTCGACGGCGGCGCAATCTCAATCGGTCACCCTTATGGTATGAGCGGCACACGTATGGTGATGCACGCCTTAATTGAAGGTAAACGCCGCGGCATTAAATATGTGGTTGTCAGTATGTGTATTGGCGGTGGTCAAGGCGCGGCTGGATTATTTGAAGTGTTATAAAATGACGCTTAAAAGATCAACAGCCATTGTTAATGGTTCGTTAAGTTTAAATTTAAGATTGGTGTGTAGATTTAAGGTTAGTGCTCAGTTTAATGACGCTGATGACATGATGCAAAATAATAATAAACACTGATAGCGGCTCGGGTATTAGGTTCTGTTGCGTATTTGAGATGGACTTTGCAGCTGCTAATAACATTACATTTTGGGGACAATATTATGGAAAAAATTTGGCTTGAAAAGAGTTATCCGCCCGGGGTTGAGTTTGAAATCGATCCTGATAAATATAATTCTTTGGCAGATTTATTTTTAAAATATACCAAGTTATACGCCGATAATACTGCATTTATTAATATGGATGTCAGTATTACTTATCAGCAACTGGCTCAGCAAGCGACTGATTTTGCTGCCTACTTACAGCAAGATTTGCGGTTAGTTAAAGGCGACAAATTTGCCATCATGATCCCCAATACACTGCAATATCCTATCGCGCTATTTGGTGCGCTGATTGCCGGACTGACCATTGTAAACGTTAATCCATTGTATACCGCCCGCGAATTAGAACATCAATTAAAAGACTCTGGTGCCAAAGGGATCCTTATCCTCGAAAATTTTGCTCATGTATTGCAAGCCGTGATCGATAAAACTGATATTAAGCATGTGATCACCACAGGTGTCGGTGACCGATTAGGGCTTATAAAAGGTGCATTAGTTAACGGCGCCATTAAGCATGTTAAAAAGCTGATCCCTGCGTTTGAGTTGCCCAATGCGGTTAAATTTAATGATGCGATGTCCAAAGGCAGCAAACTGAATTTTGTCGCCGTTCCCGTTGTCGGTTCTGATTTGGCCTTTTTACAATATACAGGTGGTACTACAGGTCCATCAAAAGGGGCAATGCTGACTCATCGCAACATGGTTGCTAATCTTGAACAGTCCAATGCTGTGACTAAAAATATCTTTGAAGTGGGTAAAGAGATCATTGTCACCGCATTACCGCTTTACCATATTTATGCGCTGACCTCTAATTGCTTAGCCTTTTTACCATTTGGTGGCATCAATCTATTAATTACCAATCCACGTGACATGGCGGGATTTGTTAAAGAGTTGGCTAAATATCGCTTTACCATTATTACTGGCGTCAACACGCTATTTAACGGATTGTTACATACTCCTGGCTTTGACAAACTTGATTTCAGCGCTTTAAAAATGGGCTTTGGCGGCGGCATGTCAGTGCAACGTCCTGTGGCTGAACATTGGGAAAAAGTCACTAAAAGTCGTCTTTTAGAAGGCTACGGCTTAACTGAATGTGCGCCTTTAGTGACTATGAGCCCTTATAATCAAAAAAGTTACAATGGATCGATTGGTTTGCCTGCATCATCAACTGATATTCGCTTGGTTGGGGCAGATGGTGAAGAAGTGGCATTAGGTGAGCCAGGCGAAATGTGGGTTAAAGGCCCTCAAGTGATGAAAGGTTACTACAATCGCCAAAAAGCAACGGATGAGGTGCTCATTGATGGCTGGTTAGCCACAGGTGATATTGCCACCATGGATGAAAATGGTTTCTTTAAAATTGTTGATCGTAAAAAAGACATGATCAATGTGTCTGGCTTCAATGTGTTTCCAAATGAGATTGAAGAAGTACTCGTGATGCATGACGGCATACTTGAAGCCGCTGCGGTAGGGACCTCATGTGATATTACCGGCGAGCGAGTCAAAGTGTACATAGTGCGTAAAGATCCTAACCTTACTGAGCAAGATGTGTTTGATCATTGTAATAAAATGCTGACCAACTATAAGCGCCCTAAGGTGATTGAATTTATGAATGAATTACCGAAAAGTAACGTCGGTAAACTGTTACGTAAAGACCTTCGTAATATGGCATAAGCTTGGTCGAAACGGATCACTCGTGGCTATAGCGTTAAGCTTATAGCCTTCATAAAGCGCTGAGTCTTTTTAATCCAGCATTAGTGCGAAGTGATATGCATCAATAATTGGTCACTGTGTATTAGTCACTAAAATCACTGTCGGCATTGATTGCCGACAGGTTAACCATAAGAATGTTATGTTAGAAATTTATGCCGGTGAAACGGCTTTAACAACAATCCATCAAGATGGATTTTCTCCAGAGTTATTTAGCTCTTTTCTTGGTGCAAGTGGTGGGCCGAAATGGTTTACTTTACTGGGATTAGACAAGTATATCTTTGGTGAATTTTTTAATGGCAGACAACAGCCGTTAAATGTCATTGGCTCAAGTGCGGGAGCATTTCGAGCCGCATGTTTTGCTCAAAGAGATCCCGTTGCAGCAATAGAGCGATTAGCTAAACATTACAGTGAAACAGTGTATTCAGATGACACTAAACCACAAGCTGACGAAATAACCGCTAAAGCGATAACGTTACTTGATGAGTTATTTGGCGATACGGGGGCAAGTGAAATCATTAATAATAGTGTTTTTAAAGCCCATTTTATTGTGGCTAAATGTCATGGATTGGTGGCGTCTGAAAACAAACTAAAACAAGGTGCCGGGTTACTCAATAGCTTTCTGAGAAACGCGTTAAGTCGTCCATTACTCAAAAGCCAGTATGAGCGGTACATTTTTCAGCATCATCAAAGTGATTTAACCATTTTTGACCCTGACCATATCCCCACCACGTCAGTGCCACTAAGCCTACAAAATATCAAAACGGCATTGTTGGCATCTGGCTCAATTCCGCTGGTGATGCAAGGGATAAACAACATTGCAGATTGTCCTCCTGGCATGTATCGTGATGGCGGCATCATTGATTATCATTTTGATTTTAAAATTAAAAATGAAGGGCTAACTCTTTATCCTCATTTCAGTTCCAGCTTAAAGGCGGGCTGGTTTGACAAAAACTTATCTCGAAAAGTCAGGCTAGAACATTACGACAACACAGTATTATTGTGCCCATCAGCAGAATTTATTGATTCATTGCCTTATCATAAAATTCCTGATCGCAAAGACTTTGTTGAAATGAAACCTGCTCAACGGATCCAATACTGGCGACAGGTTTTTGTTGAAAGTGAAAAACTTGCCCAACACTTTAAACACTTTTATCAAACGCAAAATATCAACAGTATAAAAAGCATCAAGCAACTCATCCGGTGACAAGGTTAATCCATCATTTGCCATCATTTTTAGAGATCGATTATTGATATTCACTCACATATAAAGGGAATCAAATATGAGTACCTATACCGCCATTAACTTAGTCGCCCGTCCTCAAGGTGGCCCAATTGGCCCAGAATTATTTGAAATTATCGAAAAGCCAATGCCGGCAGTGGCACAAGGGCAGTTTTTAGTTAAGCAACATCATATGTCACTTGATCCGGCCATGTTTGGTTGGATGAGCCCAGATACCGAAAGTTATATTCCTCCAGTCACCTTGGGCGAGGTTATGCGCAGCTCTGGCATAGGTGAAGTTGTCGAAAGTCACCACCCTGACTTTACGGTTGGCGACCGAGTGATGGGGATGATGGGTTGGCAGGAATATTTTCTAAGTAATGGTGCCGGTTTGCATAAAGTGACGGCGCCATTACCCGATGAAGCTATTTTATCGGTATTTGCTTTGCCTGGGTTAACGGCGACACAAGGACTGTTCAACGTAGGAAAGCCACAAAAAGGTGAAACCATCGTAGTCTCTGGTGCCGCGGGTTCTGTAGGATCGATTGTGGGTCAACTGGCTAAAGCTGATGGCTTAAGAGTCATTGGCGTAGTCGGCAGTGATGAAAAAGCGGATTGGATAATTAACGAGCTAGGTTTCGATGGTGCGATTAATTACAAGACCGATGATTTAGCAGCAAAACTGGCTGAATTAACCCCTGATGGTGTTGATGTGTATTTTGAAAACACTGGTGGTCCTATCCAGCATCATGTGTTTGCCAAAATGAATCCCCATGGGCGTATTGTGGTGTGTGGCATGATTGCTGATTATCCCAAAGCGGTACCTGATTTAGGCCCAAGCTGGGTGCAGATAATTAAAAAAAGGCTCATTATCCAAGGCTTTACTATGCCAGATCATTTTGGTGATGTACCGGCATTACTCGAAAAATTAACCCCTTATGTCATGAAAGGGCAGATTAAACATCGCGCCCATGTATTAATTGGACTTGAGTCGGCCATCACTGGCTTAAACTTGTTTTTCACTGGTCAAAACAAAGGCAAGCTCATCGTTAAATTATAAAATCATCCTTCAATTAATTCACTTTCACTCAACATGCATGGTGGCGGGAGCCATTACCACCATGCTGTCAAAGGGATTGACTATGAACAAGCGTAATAAACGTATTGTTATTAGCATTAGTTCGGTGCTGTTAACGGCTGCAGCGTTTTCGATTAACGCGGCAAACCAAGTCAGTAATATTGATGATAATAGCTTTAATTGCATCAGAGATATGTCACCTGTTCGCCATTTTTATGTCGATAACCTGCTTGGTAATACTCAAGGTACTTTAGCTGTTGCTAATAATCCTGAAGGTGCCGTTTATCCTGAAGGATCTGTGGTGCAGTTAGTGCCTACTGAAGTAATGGTTAAACGCGAAGCGGGCACTTTTCCTGCCACCGGTGACTGGGAGTTTTTTGAATTAGAAGTCGATGAACAAGGCTCAACTATCACTAAACGTGGATTCACGGATGTGAATAACCGTTTTGGCGGTAACTGTTTTACTTGCCATTTACCTGCAGCTGAAAAGTGGGATTTTGTTTGTGAATCAGGTCATGGTTGCGAGCCTATCCCGATAGATCACAGTATGACAGGTGCATTGCAGCGTTCGGACCCGCGTTGCGGTGAACCAGAACTGCAAGATGGCGATACATTTGCCTTGTTTAAACTTAACTCTATGGTTGTGCTTGGCAGTGCCAAGAAATGGCTTGAAGATTTATTTTAATCTTTAAATAACCTTGTGTTCACCCATCCAAGTCAGGCGATATATATGAGCGAAATGAATACCCATTATAGAAATTGCAATATTTGTGAAGCCATGTGTGGCTTGGAAATTGTCTATCAAGATAAACAAATCATCTCGATTAAAGGTGACCAACTTGATCCCTTTAGCCAAGGTTATAATTGCCCTAAAGCACTTGCTTTAGAAGATTTCTATACTGATAAAGATCGCTTAAAAACGCCGATAAAACGAACCGCTTCTGGTTGGCAAGCTATTAGTTGGGATGACGCTTTTAGCGAGATAGTCGCTAAGTTTAAAAGCATTCAACAGCAACACGGGAAAAATTCGTTAGCCGTTTATCTCGGCAATCCCAATGCCCATAGTCTGGGGAATGCGCTATTCCTCAAGCCTTTTTTGAAGTCACTTGGCACAATAAATCGTTTTAGTTCAGCCTCTGCTGACCAATTGCCGCATCATGTCGCGGCTAACTTTATGTTTGGCGCTGGTATGTTAATCCCGGTCCCCGACATTGATAGAACTGACTTTATGTTGATCATAGGGGCTAATCCTGTGGTATCCAATGGCAGTATGATGACTGCGCCCAATGTTATTGGCCGTATGAAGGCTATTCAACAGCGTGGCGGAAAAATTGTCGTGGTTGACCCTCGTAGAACCCGTACCGCTAAAATTGCCGACCAACATTTGTTTATTCGCCCAGAGAAAGATGCCTTTTTACTGCTCGCCTTGATCCATTGTGTGTTTGAGCGTAACAAGGTTAATTTAGGTCATTTAGAACACTTAGTAGAGGGGCTTGATGATGTTGCTAAACTTGCCAAAACCTATTCACCCGATGTGGTTGCAAGCATAGTCGGCATTGATGCGAGTACTATTTACACCTTGGCCGATGATATGTTGTTGGCAGATTCCGCTGTGTGTTACAGCCGCATGGGAGCATCTACGCAAACATTTGGTGGCTTATGTTTATGGCTTACCAATGTACTCAATATAATCACAGGCAATTTTGATCGCGCCGGTGGTGCCATGTTTCCACAACCTGCCTTTGATTTACTGCGTAACCATCAAGTCGGCCATAAAAGTTCGTTTGGCCAGCATCAAACCCGAGTGCGTAAGTTACCATTTTTTAATGGTGAGTTTCCGGTTGCTTCTTTGGCTGAAGAAATACAAACACCGGGAGAAGGCCAGATTAAAAGCTTGATAACCGTTGCTGGAAATCCGGTATTGTCGGCCCCCAGTGGTCATCAATTAGCCCAAGCCTTCGCAGGTTTAGATTATATGGTTTCGGTCGATATTTACCTCAATGAAACCACTAAATATGCCGACATTATTCTGCCGGGCACCACGGGCGTTGAGAATTCGCACTTTGATATTTTCTTTAACTCATTCTCGGTTAGAAACACAGTAAAATACTCAGCGCCATTGTTTGAAAAACAAGTCGATCAACGTAGCGACTGGCAAATACTCAAAGAAATTTCTGCGCGAATGCTTAATATTGCAGCAGATGATCCGATGCAAAAAATCACTCCCGAAATCATTTTGGATATGGAACTCAAACAAAGCCCTTATGGCGAGCAAGGCATGAGTTTACAAAGGTTAATCGATAACCCTCACGGTATCGATATCGGCCCATTAATGCCGTGTTTAACAGAACGAATTAAAACCGCTAACGGCAAAATCGATCTTTTTCCGCAAGTATTTAGTGATGATTTGCCCAGATTGCAAGCTGTGATGACACCCGTTTCTCGCGATCTGGCTTATCCATTTGAATTAATTGGGCGTCGACTGGTTAAAAGCCATAATACCTGGACCCAAAATTCAGCACGGCTCATCAAAGGTAAAAATCCTTGTACTTTAGAAATGAATTCACAAGATGCGCACCAGTTGGGTATTGAACAAGGCCAGCTGGTGACGGTCAGTTCGGCAGTGGGCCAAATTGATATTGAAGTGGTTCTCACCGATGATATTCAAGCGGGTGTGGTGACCATACCCCAAGGTTGGGGCCATAATCAGCAGGGCACAAACATGTCGATTGCCGCCACTCAGCCAGGCGTGAGCATTAATGATTTAACAGATGCCAGTCGAGTTGATATGCTCACGGGGAATGCAGCATTTAATGGTACGCCAGTTGCTATCACTTTAGTGTTAAAAGAAGGGCGCTAAGTACAAAGTGTCCTAACTAAGCCAGCGGGCTTTTGTTACAATCGATAAAACTGATATCAATTAATATTTTGCTGCTGGTAAATGCTATTAGCGCCAAACGAAATCAATGAAAAGGTAGAGCATGTTTAAAAGTACACAGAATTATATTGCATCCAGCGACCTCACCATGGCGGTAAATGCGGCCATTTCATTAGAGAAACCATTATTAATCAAAGGCGAGCCTGGAACCGGTAAAACCCAGTTAGCCGAAGAGTTAGCTAAATCACTCAATTGCAAACTGTACCAATGGCACATTAAATCGACCACTAAAGCGCAACAAGGGCTTTACGAATACGATGCTGTATCGCGCTTACGCGACAGTCAGTTAGGTGATGTTCGCGTGCATGATATTGGCAACTATATCGTAAAAGGTAAGTTGTGGCAGGCGTTTGAGGAAGAGCAAAGATCGATATTGTTGATTGATGAAATCGATAAAGCCGATATTGAGTTTCCAAATGATTTACTGCAAGAACTCGATAAAATGGAGTTTTATGTCTATGAAACTCAACAAGTGATTAAGGCCAAACAAAGGCCCATCATTATCATCACCTCAAATAACGAAAAAGAGTTACCTGATGCTTTTTTAAGGCGCTGTTTTTTCCATTACATTAAGTTTCCTACTAAAGCTGAAATGGAAAAAATTATCGATGTGCATCATCCTGATGTTAAACAAGCTTTATTAACACAAGCACTAGAGGTGTTTTTTGATTTACGTGAGGTCAATGGCATTAAGAAAAAACCCTCAACATCAGAATTAATTGATTGGCTCAAGCTACTGATTTCCGACGACATCTCACAAGACATCTTGCTCGATAATAAATCAGATATTATTCCCTTGTTTGGCGCGCTGTTAAAAAATGAGCAAGACGTTTCACTGATTGAAAAATTGGCCTTTATGAGTCGTAGAAACAGGTGATTTAACAGTGTTTATTGATTTTTTTCTTACCCTAAAAAAACACAAGGTGCCTTGTAGCTTACGCGAGCTATTAGATCTTATAGCCTTGCTCAAAAAAGGGCTGATTTTTGCCAACGTAGACGATTTTTATAACCTTGCCAAAATCGTCATGGTTAAAGATGAAATACACTACGACAGATATGACAAGGCTTTTGCTGAGTACTTTAACGGCATAGAGAGTATTGATATTTTCGATAAGATCTTGCCGGAAGACTGGCTCAGAAAAGAATTCGAAAAACACCTTAGCCAAGAAGAAAAGGATCAACTCAAATCACTTGGTGGCCTTGAAGCGTTAATGAAGGCGTTAAAAGAGCGTTTGGAAGAACAAAAAAAGCGTCATGCTGGCGGTAATAAATGGGTCGGAACAGGTGGTACATCACCCTTTGGGGCTTATGGTTATCATCCCGAAGGGATCAGAGTCGGCCAAGATAAAAATCGTAATAACAGTGCCGTGAAAGTATGGGACAAGCGCGAGTTTAAAAATTTCGACCAAGATCGCGAATTAGGCACCCGTAATATCAAGTTGGCCCTTAAAAAGCTAAGAAAGTTTGCTCGTACCGGCGCCAGTGAAAAGCTCGACATCAATACTACGATTAGCTCAACCGCTAAAAATGGTGGCATGTTAGATGTGCATATGGAGCCAGAACGCCATAATGCCGTTAAAGTGCTGATGTTTTTCGATATTGGCGGCTCGATGGATGATTATATCCATACTTGCGAAGAGCTGTTCTCCGCGGCCCACAGCGAATTTAAACATTTAAAGTTTTTCTATTTTCATAACTGTGTTTACGATCAACTGTGGCAAGACAACAACCGCCGCTTTGATAAAACCATCGATCTTGAAGAAATTATCAGAACATTTTCATCTGACTATAAAGTGATTTTCGTCGGCGATGCCACCATGGGACCTTATGAGATTATTGCTAAAGGTGGCAGTGTTGAACACTGGAATGAAAAACCAGGTATTGAATACATGAATCGATTGCTAGGCCATTTCAATAAGGTCGCATGGTTAAACCCGCAACCTGAAAATCACTGGCAGATCCATCATTCTATTGCTATTATCCAGCAGCTTGTTGGCAATAAAATGTACCCACTCACTGTGGATGGTATTGGGCGGGCAATTAAAGACATTAGCTAACAATAAAAACAGCAGCCAATTAGGCTGCTGTTTTTATTAACGGATATGAATCACATGATGCAATGAGTCGATAGGCTCTACATACAGTTAAAGCACAGACTCGCTTAACTGTTCTTCATTGCTTTTATCATGTCTAAAGCAACGGCTTCGGCAATACTAATGCCATCGATACCCGCCGATAAAATCCCACCAGCGTAACCCGCACCTTCACCTGCTGGGTATAAGCCTTTGGTATTGATACTTTGGAAATCTGCGCCGCGTTTAATTTGCACTGGTGAAGAGGTGCGAGTTTCAACGCCCGTTAACATGGCATCTTTACTGTCAAAACCACGGATCTTTTTACCAAAGGCAGGAATGGCTTCACGGATAGCATCGATGGCAAATTTCGGTAATGCATCACTTAAATCAGTCATTTTGACATTAGGTTTGTAAGACGGCTCGACATTTTCGAACGGTAATCCTGATCCTGCTGCCAAAAAGTCGCCAACCATTTGTGCCGGAGCATCATAATTACTGCCGCCCATAACATATGCATGACGCTCTAGTTTACGTTGTAGTGCAATACCTTGTAGTGGATCGTTATCAAAATCACTAGGATCTATGCCCACTACAATGGCACTGTTGGCATTACGCTCACTGCGCGAGTATTGACTCATACCGTTGGTTACCACTGCGTGTTCTTCAGACGTTGCCGCCACAACAACACCACCTGGACACATACAGAAACTGTAAACACTGCGGCCGCTTTTACAATGATGGACTAATTTATAATCAGCCGCGCCCAAAATAGGGTTGCCGGCATTGATGCCAAAGCGATCTTTATCGATCATCTCTTGCTTGTGTTCAATACGAAACCCAATTGAAAATGACTGCGCCTGCATAAACACGCCTTGGTCATGTAACATTTGGAAGGTATCACGGGCGCTGTGGCCTACTGCCGCAATCACATGCTTAGAATGCAGTACTTCGCCATTATTAAGGGTGACACCAGTAACTTGGCGATCGCTAATATTGATTTTATCGACGCGGGTTTCAAAGCGAATTTCACCGCCTAAGCGAATGATCTCACGGCGCATTTTTTCTACCATGGTGACCAATTTAAAGGTACCAATGTGGGGTTTACTCACATAAATGATTTCAGCAGGTGCACCGGCGGCAACAAATTCTTGTTTTACTTTTAAGCCTTTAAAACCTGGGTCTTTCACTTGGCTGTATAACTTACCATCCGAAAACGTGCCTGCACCACCTTCACCAAATTGCACATTTGATTCGGTATTGAGCTCGCTGGTACGCCAAAAGCGGAAGGTATCTTTAGCGCGTTCATGCACTGATTTACCGCGTTCTAAAATAATAGGATTAAAGCCCATTTGCGCTAACATCAGCCCAACAAATAAACCACAAGGTCCCATGCCAATCACGATTGGACGTTCGGTTAACCCTTCAGGTGCACAAGCGACATATTTATAATCGGTATCAGGCGATACACGAATGTTATGATCATCAGCAACTGATGCTAATAACTGTGCTTCGTCTACATTGGTTAAGGTCACATCCAAGGTATAAATTAAGAAAATTAAGTTCTTTTTGCGTGCATCGTAGCCACGCTTAAATATATGGATGTCAACCAGCTGATCCGCTGAAATAGAGAGCCTTTGCAACACCACTTCTTGGAGTGCATCTTCATTATGGTCGAGAGGCAATTTTACTTGGTTTAAACGGATCATGATTTACCTAAAAAAGAGACTTAAAAAACAGCGCGTAGTTTACGTGATCTAACCTTAAAATGAAATTATCTATTGATGTCATATGCCATACAGGCAGGTTCTATTAATGATATAGAGTAAATCATGGCCTTAGCTGAGTTTGTTTGCCTTTGTAATGTTCCGTCTAGACCCTTTATTTAGTGTTAATCTATAAACCATGTGATGATTTTTACCATTTTGTCATTAAATCTTTAGGTGTTGGTCAGCTATCGAAAATTTAATCAAACTAGTTACGGTATTCCATTAGCAAAATGAATGGTTTAGTTTACTGCGGTATCTGTCGTTGGTTGAGTAAAAGGGAGGCGTAATGTTATATCAAGGCATTTCTATCATGCTGGCCCCAGTATTAGTGTTTCAGGGACTTAAGGTTCGCCGTACTACGCCAAGGTTGCCTGAACCCGAGGGTGAACGAGTTGGGCAAACTGGATCGAATCCTGCGTTAAGCTTGCTTATTTTAGGTGACTCAGCTGCTGCAGGCGTTGGAGTGACCAATCAACAACACGCTTTATTGGGACAGATTATTGAGCAATTAAGCCCTCAACTCGAATTTAGTTATGCATTGTTTGCTAAGACAGGGTCGACGACAGCCACCACGTTACAAGCCTTACATGAACGCATTGATACAGCCCATCCAATCCTCAGCCAAAAGCACTATGATGTTATTGTTACATCACTGGGCGTCAACGACATTACTTCATCAATCAGTTGCGATAAGTGGCTGCAGCAACAAAAACAGTTGTTAGAGCTGATTACTCAGCGGTACAAACCCAAATTGATACTAGTGACGGCGTTACCGCCACTAGGGTTATTTCCTGTTTTGCCTAATCCACTTCGGTGGAGCTTAGGCCAGCGCGCCAATCAATTTAATCGTAAATTACAGCAATTATTAATTAAACTTGATCAGCATGGCGCTCTGCCTATAAATCAACATATCGATCCCACTACAGCCTTTAGATTAATTAAACTGCCGTTAGACAACCCACAACCCGATATCACCATGCTTGAATTTATGCGCCAAGTCATGGCCACAGATGGGTTTCACCCAGGAGCACCGATTTATAATGCATGGGCAAATTTAGTGGTGGAGCAGATAGTTGGTGGCATTAAATCTGCAGCTATTTAATGAAATAGATGTATGACATGCGTTTCTGCCTACTATGAGTCGGATATATGGCCGTAGGCCATAATTATAAAGTACAAAATATAAGACAAACACCTGGATCCCGGCTAAAAAGCATTACCGGGACGACGTGAGAGTTGGGACGACGAGAAGGCTGTTAGCAATCATCAGTCCATAAATGAGTAGATGTCTTCGCTTATAAATATCCAAGAGGGAGTTTGATAGTGATCAAACTGTATTCCAGTCGTACAGCTAAAGCATAACGCATAGCTTTTACTACTTGGTATAGCTAATTCGATACACGGCATTGGCAAAGTCATCTGATACCAAGATCGAGCCATCTGCCAGAGTCATCACATCTACTGGGCGTCCCCAGCTTTGTTCACCATTGAGCCAGCCTGTAGCAAAAGGTGAATAGTCGCTCACCGTATTACCATTTAGCACCACTTTCATGATGCGATAGCCGACTTTATTGCTGCGATTCCACGACCCGTGCTGCGCGATTAAGATGGTATTTTTATATTCAGCAGGAAATTGCTGGCCCTGATAAAACTCCATACCTAACGCCGCGACATGAGCGCCAAGAGTTAATGCTGGCGGTGTATTCAGTTTGGCAATCTCTGGATTGGTAAATTCGGGATCCGCGATATTGTTATTGTGAACATAAGGAAAACCAAAGTGTTGGCCGGTTTGGCTGACGCGATTTAGCTCATCATCGGGTAGGTCATCGCCCATCATGTCACGGCCATTATCGGTAAACCATAATTCGCCAGTGACAGGGTGAAAATCAAAGCCAACACTGTTACGTACACCTTGCGCGACTATGGTGGTCTGCATAGAGTCTTGTTGTGTAGAGCCTGCTTTCTTGGTCTGTGTTTGTTGACTACCTGTTAGTTGGTTATCTGCAAGTTGAGAGTCTGGGTCCAATTTTAGAATACTGGCAAAGGGCAATTCACTTTCGCACACATTGCATGGCGCACCTACAGGAACGTACAATTTACCGTCTGGGCCAAAGGCGATAAATTTCCAACCATGGTGTGATTTATTCGGCAGTTTATCAAACACTAATTCTGCTTTAGGGATGGTGGGTAATGACTTTTCAATATCAGGGTAACGCCAGATTTTGTCTACTTCTGCGACATATAAACTGCCTTGATGAAACGCTATCCCTGAGGGCATAAATAAATCGGTCGCAACTATGATTTTTTTGTCCGCTTTAAAATCATGATTAGTGTCAATAAGTGCGTAGACATTACCCGCTTTACGGCTGCCAACAAATACAGTGCCGTTATCGCCTAGTGCCATTTGACGAGCATTTTCAATATTTTCAGCGTAGATATCGATGCTAAAGCCTTGGGGTAATTGAATTCTATCTAAAGGTAATGCTTGTGATGGGCAAGAGAGACTCATCCCCAAAGTGAAAGCAGTTAACAAGGTAATTGGCTTAATCATATTGAGGGGCCCTTTATGCAATAGTATTGTTAATCAACAAGGTAATCTTAGTACTTTTATCAATGTTTTTACGACAATCACCATGAAGTTCAATCACAAGATTATCGACATCGATTCTTATCAAGAATTTTATCGATAATCGACTATTATCAATATCTTAAAATTATCAATAGACTTACATTATCAATAGCCTACGCTTACCAATCTTTAATAATATTTTTGATCATCGCCGCGGTATTTTCTGGCTGCTCTAGCGGGAACATGTGGCCGCCGTTAGGTAGCGTCATTAATTCGATGTCGTTAAGTTTGGCAAATCGAACAAAATGTTTAATCGGGAAGATGGTAGTCTTTTCACCATAAATCAGTTTTGCGGGCACCTTTAGTTTGTTTTTATATGTCACTAAGTTAGTCGGTAAGTGCCTAAAGATATCCGCTTCGACAGCCGGTGAGAAGGTTAATTCTAAACGCTTGTTACGTGAAACTGCGCCAGAATGCACATAGTCTTGCAAGCAACGAGAGTCGAAGTTTTTGAATAATGACTTATGTGAAAAATAATCAACCAAGTTTGTTTTTTCTGGCCAGTGATTTTGGCGAGTTTTGGCTTTACCAGCAGGAGATAGCCTATCAATATACGGTGTACGTTTGATAAAACTCAGTAAATGTGACAATGCGCCAGTCACCACCGGTGGATCTAACATCACTAAACCGCGAAACAATTCCGGATGCTGGCAAGCTGCGATAAAAGAAATGACCCCGCCAAAAGAATGGCCGACACAAATGACTTTTTCATCCTGCTTTCTAATAAATTCAACCAGTTCTGTGACTAGGTGTTGCCAGTTGCTGTGTATCGGATAGAGGATGTTATGCCCAAACTGATCATGGGCTACGGTGCGATAATCGCGAGTAAATTCTGCTAATAATGTTTTATAGCTTCCCGCTGGAAAGCCATTAGCATGAACTAGGTTTATCAGTGGTTTTGTCATAATGTCTCTGATGGATGTTTGGGCTATTTGCGGTGTGATTTGATTCAAATAAATTCACTCTACATTTTATTTAAACGCAAATAGCACAGTATTCCCCAATATTTAGAATATTTTTATCGGATCAATGGGCGTTAACTCGGCAAACTCGGGCGCACGATTTTGCGCTTTAGCTGTGAATATTTCCATCATATCGTTTTGTGGTTGGAACATGCCGCTTTGCCAGACCGACATATATTGTAAGCTGTCTTGAACACTATGATCGCGGGCATAATTAATCATCTCTTTACAGCCTGTTACCGCTAAAGGCGAGCGGGCGGCGATCTCGGCTGCTATGGCTAATACTGCGGTGATCATCGTTTGTTGGTCGTCATACACTTGATTGACCAAACCGGCTTGTTTAGCTTCTTCTGCTGGCATTCTGCGACCCGTATAAGCAAGCTCTTTCACTAGACCGATTGAAATCAACTTAGGCAAACGCTGTAACGTACCAACATCAGCAGTCATGCCGAGTTTAGTTTCTTCAATACTAAAAAACGCATCTTGTGTGCAGTAGCGGCAATCGGCGGCGGTAACCATATCAACCGCGCCGCCAATACAGCCGCCTTGAATCGCCACTAATACAGGCATCCGAGCCGTTTCTAACACACTAAAACAGTCTTGTAACTTTAGCACTAATCGACGTAGTTGGTCGTGTTTTCGGCCTAATTCGATATTGTCGTTTGGGCCATTGGCACTGAATACGGCCAAATCCATACCAGCACTAAAGTGTTTACCTGTTGATGAAATAACAATCGCTCTAGCTGCTGATTTATTATTAATATCATCAATAACCCTTGGGAACTCATGCCAAAAATCGACGTTCATTGAATTCAACGAGTCAGGTCTGTTTAGGACGATATGGGCCACTTTATGGCTAATATTGACGGTTAGCGTGTTGTACTCTTGCTCAGAAGTCATGACTATTTCCTTATAGATTCAATGTGATTTGCTTATCCAGCTCAATTGCATCACTTAGCGACGCGAGTATTGTTTGGCGCTCTTTTAGTTTAGTACCATGATGAGCTTTCATATTGAGCGTCTGCATGTGTTTAGCAACGCTCATTGCTGTGCTCATGAGAACGTCTGCTTGCACCACTTGGTCAAGAAATCCTGCAAGCACAGCAGATTCAGGAGCAAACAG
Source organism: Shewanella sp. SR43-8 (assembly GCF_014163775.1). Taxonomy (NCBI): domain Bacteria; kingdom Pseudomonadati; phylum Pseudomonadota; class Gammaproteobacteria; order Alteromonadales; family Shewanellaceae; genus Shewanella; species Shewanella sp. SR43-8. Next base: position 175,881 of record NZ_JACJDX010000007.1, read on the forward strand.
CTCAGCATTGATCACTGCACGGCTGAGGTAGTTTTGTGGAATGCGATTTCGGGCAATTTCAATCCCAGCTTGGTGCATTGTCATGCCAATAGCGACTTCGTTTAAGCCAATTTTAAAGTCACCGGTACAACCAATACGATAATCACAACTGAGTAATAAAAATGCCCCTTTGGCGATTGCATGACCAGTACACACGCCGATGATCGGGGTAGGGAACGCCAACATTCTGTATGCCAAGCCGGAGCCCGCAGTCACAAGGGCAATGGCAGAATCTGAACTTTGCTTCATTGTTTTTAAGTCATAGCCGCCTGAGAATATTCCTGCTTGGCCAGTTATCACCACCACAGCAGCTTGCTGTTCAGCATCGTCTAGGGCGGCATGAATCTGTGCTATCACCTCTGGTGAGATTGCATTTACCTTGCCATTGTTCAAACTGATGATATGGACATTGTCTTCAATTGTGACGTTAATTAATTGCATTTTTCACCTGAAATATGGTTGCTAATTGTTTATTAAACAATAATTTAGTTTAATGGGCTAGGCAAGGGGTAATCGGTATATTTGCCCCTAAGGCCTTTAATTGTTGTTTGTTTATACCTAGCCTTGCTATCAATATGTTATGCCCAACATAGCAACTAAAAACCTGCCAGTAAATAACATGGTTATTACCTAAAGCATTGGCATAAGTGATATTTTTTACTTTTCCCGCAGCATTAGTGTCTAGATTACGGCATGTGACCCATTCGTTATCCATATTGAATAATAATGATGGCTTAATACTCGCTATTTTGAGTCTTTAGTCATGTAAGTGAATCATGCAAGTGACTCATGCAAGTGATTCATAGGTAAACTTGGTTGATTGACGAATGCATGAATGGCGCGATTCACTTCATCGGGTCTTTCATGTTGCAGCCAGTGACTGGTATTTGCAAAACGTTTAATTGTGCAATCTGCAACATAACGTTCAATGTCATTGAGGGTTTCGTTAACGAACGCTAAATCTTGTTCACCCCAAAGCACTAACGTTGGCTGATTAATTCGAATATTGGGGATCCTTATGTCAGCCGTCTTTTTGATTTGCCCTGTGATGATTGACGTCTCATCGGCTAATGCTTTTTCAATGCCATCATCTGTGTCGTTGGGTGCTAATTGTGGCATAGCTCGATAGTATTGCAGCATGCCACTAATGGCTCCGTATTGGCCCCACACTTTTTTGTAATGTGCGAGTACCTGTTCAGTAAAAATTGCCTCTTGTGAGCTAACCATTATTTTTTCAGTTAAATAGCGATAATCATCCTCGATTAATAGTGTTTCAGCTGATGGACTAATCAACTGATGAATATAAGCACTCTTTTGTCGTTGAATAGGGTTATTGATCATCTCTCGGGTAAAGGTACTCGGATGAGCGGCATTAAGAATAATCAGTTTGCTTATTAAGTGAGGATAAAAAGCGGCTAATGGCCAGGCTATAGCGCCGCCCCAATCATGAGCAACCAAAATGACAGGCTCTGTAGGGCTTATGGCTGCAATAAACTGAGCGATAAACGCGATTAAATTGGGGACAGTATAAAAGTCTAGTTCACTGGGTTTATCACTTAGGTTATATCCGGGTAAGTCAGGCGCAATAACATGATAGTGAGTTGAAAAATAGTTTAACTGTTTTTGCCATGAGCCCCAATATTCAGGAAAACCATGTAAAAATACCATGGTCGATAAAGGTTTTGTTTCGGACATATGGCCAGTTTCAACATAATGTATATTGACCTTATCCACTGCAATATACTGATGCATTAGCTTCATATTCAATCTCAGCACAAATTAAAGCCTATTGAGGCCTAGTTAAACGGTACAGGTGATGCATTATTAGAAGAATGTGACTGAATTCTCAAGCAACTCACGGTCTGTTCTGGTGTTATTTACCGCAGCGCTATCATCGGCATAACCAAAAGACATGCCAAACAAAATTCCGCGTTCATCTGGCAGGTTAAGTATTTCTCTAACAGGATCAGGAAATTGTCCTAGCGCGCCTTGCATGCAATTTGATATGCCATGTTCTGCCATCACAAGCGATAACGTTTGTGCATAAATACCTAAGTCGACAGCCCCCATAATGTCTAAGTATTTATCCATGGTAAAAAACACCGCATGTGGCGCATCAAAAAATTGCCAATTACGTAACATGGCCATTTGACGGGCTTTTTTGTCTTCGCGTGCGACCCCAATTGCGCTGTATAACGCATTAGCTGAACCAAATTGACGCTCACGATGAATGCCTTGATATTGCGGTAACCAATTGAAATCAGGGTTTGGTGATGCGCCGCTCATCAAAGTTTCTATCAATCGTTGTTTCAGTTTATCTTTAGTTGCCCCAGATACCACACAAGCTTGCCATGGTTGCACATTACAATTGGACGGGGAAAGTTGCGCACTGGCGAAAATTTTCTGTAATGTGTCATCTGCCACAGGTTGGTCAACAAAGGCTCTTACTGAAGTTCGCTGTTGTAATATCGATTCTATAGACATGTTTGATACTCTTATTAGTTGGATTTTGAATTGTTTTAAAATGTATATTTTAATCCAGGCACAAGCTTGTTGATTCATTGAGGGAAAATGGTATTGCTCCACGATTAATCATTGTTATTGATAATCTCAACGATCATTTTCGTAGAACAGTATGAGTCAATAACCACAGGGAAGAACATTAAGATTGATCCCAGTCTTGCCCACTCTTTGCTCAAATAAAACCCTGCGACTATGCTAATTTAGCTCCAAACGATGCTAGATGCTGTATTAAAATTAAACCAATCGATTATTTTAATGATGAACTATTCGCATAATGAATAGTGCACTGTTATAGGCTAATAAAGCTGCTATATATGCGCAAGTCGCGCCACAAAGGCACAGTAGATAAGTAAACTATCGGGCAAGTGATCAAGATTAATGCTCAATATTGTGCCATTGGCTTGTTAAGCTAGAGGTACTATTAGTAAGGTGAATGTGTAGCTATAATTAATATGCATTTGGATAATACATCTTGTTACTTTAGCATCAGTAATATGACGGGTTATTTATATGGAAAATCATTTAAATAATCACTTAATCGCAGAGGTTGTTGTTTTTTGAGATAAATTTTGCAGACGTTACCGGCAATGATAGTTAAGGCGGAGCTTGTTAGATGCCTTCATCTATCTAGATAAGCGACTCTTCACACCGGTATCTGGTAGTGGCTAATCGATAGGGTTTATTTTTATATAAATCAGGTTTTCATAAGGTATTACTTATTTAGAGACTTTCTGTCTAACATTTGTTCTACATGCTTAAATAAACCATTAGCCGTCTGTGTTAAATAAAATTTAGCCACAAAAGATTAACAGCCCCTAACACTTATAGATAATAGTTGGAGAGCAACAATGCCTGAATACAAAGCCCCCATTCGTGATGTTAAGTTTGTGATGCAAGAATTGCTCGGCTGTGAAGGCCACTATGAGCATTTAGGCTATCAAGATGCCACTATTGATATGGTTGATGCCATTATCAATGAAGCTGCAAAACTAACAGAAGAGGTTGTTGCGCCATTAAATCAAATTGGCGATCAGCAGGGTTGTACATGGAAAGACGGCGCGGTAACCACACCTGATGGCTTTAAAGAGGCGTATGCCCAGTATGTAGAAGGCGGTTGGCCAACATTATCTCAGTCTGAAGAATTTGGTGGTCAAGGTTTACCACATTCGCTAAATATTAGTATCGCTGAGCTATTTTCCAGTGCGAATCATAGTTTTGCCATGTACCCAGGACTCAGTCATGGTGCATTAGCCACCATTGAAGCCCACGGCACTGAATCACAAAAGCAACAGTTTATGCCCAAACTTGTTGAAGGTAAGTGGACTGGCACCATGTGCTTAACTGAGCCGCACTGTGGCACAGATTTAGGTATGTTGCGCACCAAGGCTGAGCGTCAAGATGACGGCAGCTATTCGTTAACGGGCACTAAAATCTTTATTTCGGCGGGTGAACACGATCTGTCAGACAACATAGTGCATATTGTTATTGCTCGTATTCCTGGCGCCCCAGAAGGCAATAAAGGCATATCTTTATTCATTGTGCCTAAATTTAATGTCAATATTGACGGCACCATTTCAGATAGAAATGGGGTGAATTGTGGCTCAATAGAGCACAAAATGGGTATTAATGGTAACGCGACTTGTGTGATTAACTTTGATGGCGCTACAGGCCATTTAATTGGCGAACCTAATCGCGGCCTTAAATGCATGTTTACCTTCATGAATGCAGCCCGTATCGGTGTAGCGAGTGAAGGTGTTGCCGCAGCAGAGGCATCTTTCCAAGGTGCGCTAGCTTACGCCAAAGATCGATTACAGATGCGTTCTATTAGCGGGGTTAAAAACCCTAATGGCCCTGCAGATCCGATTATTGTTCATCCAGATGTACGTAGAATGTTGCTAACTCAAAAGTCTATTGCTGAAGGTGGCCGTGCATTAATTTCATATTTGGCTCAGTTAGTGGATATTGGCCATGCTGAAAAAGATGAGGCAATTAAAGCGGATGCTGAGACAAAATTGGCATTATTAACCCCAATTGCAAAAGCCTTTCTCACTGAACTTGGTTTTGAATGTACCAGCCTTGGCGTTCAGGTGTTCGGTGGCCATGGCTTTATCAAAGAGTGGGGCATGGAACAGTTAATGCGTGATACCAAAATCAGTTGTATATATGAAGGCACAACCGGTATTCAAGCCTTAGATTTACTGGCTCGTAAAATTATTGGCAGCCAAGGCGAAGTGTTAAAACCTTTTTCTCAAGATGTGACCGCATTCTGTCAACAGAACATGGACAACCCTGCGATGGCAGAGTTTATTAAACCCATTATGATTTATGCTAAAGAGTGGCATGAACTTACTGTATTGATCGGTGCTAAAGCGATGAAAAATCCTGATGAAATTGGCGGTGCTTCAGTTGATTACCTCATGTATGCCGGCTATGTAACCTTAGCGTTTTTCTGGGCAAAAATGGCAAAAGTCGCTCAAGATAAACTGGCTACAGATACAAGTGAAACAGCGTTCTATGAAGCTAAAATAAAAACCGCTCAGTTTTATATGCAACGTATGTTACCAAGAGCAAAAGGCCATGCAGCATGTATTCAAAATGGCGTTGACTCAATGATGGCACTGAGCAGCGATGATTTTGCTTTTTAAGTAAACGGTAAACGCTGATAACGTTCTGCTTAAACACCGCAACCTTATAGGTTGCGGTGTTTTTATTTGTAACCAGACAATAATAACGAAGATATTGATACCATAAATACAAAGTAATATATTGATAATTAACGCTTATAATCTAATACTGCTTAAGGTGATAACTTAACTGATGGCATGTCGCGTCGTGGTTTAATTCGGCTATAATGGTTAACTTCAGAATAAAAATAACAAGGGATTAAACAGATGTCAGGTAAAATATTTACTTCAGTGATTCCACTGCTCGCTTTATTTCCATTGACGTCATCAGCCAACTCTTGGGTTGATGTCAGTAATCAATACACAAACAAACAAATACAGATAACCAGTCAATTTCAGCCAGAAATGGCCAGTTCAATAGGGATTACTGAAGCCGATAGTCTGTGTAGTAATATCACTAAGGCACAGCAAGATAAATATATAGAGACGCTTGAAACCAGTAAGAAAACCTTGCTACAAGCGGTGAAAACTGAAAAATCATTGCCAGTTCGTCAAGACCTTAACATTATTATCGACAATATTGATCAGACCATTGCCGCGGGTAATTTAGACGATAAATACATGCTGCCTTGGGTTGATGTCCCCCTGATTATATTCAGAGGTGTGTCGGCATTATTAGATGATCAAATGTCAGATACTCGCAAACAAGCGGCTAATACCCGTCTTGCGTGTTATGTCGGCAAAACAGGGCAAGCAGCCTTAACGGATCAAGCCAAAACCTTATTTGAAGCGGCGTTAGCCAACAAAAAGTTAATTGGGCCGACAAAAGAAGAAGTTAACCAAGCCCTAGCGAGAACAGACACTTTATTACAAGGTTTACAGCAGTTATTTGAACAAAATGAATTCATAAAAGCCGATGAGAATATGTTGCTATTAAAGCAGCAAATTGAAGACTATCGCCAATGGGCTGAAAAAACGGTTATTCCGAACACACGAGATGACTTTAGATTACCCGAAGAAATTTATGCCTTAAAACTCAAAACCGTTGGCATCGATATCGACCCTGAGTTGTTAATTGAACGCGCTAAAGCAAGTTACATGATAACCAAAGCGAATATGCAGGCGTTAGCGCCATTGGTTGCACAAAAATTTAATATGCCATCAAGTGATTATCGTGACGTGATTAAAGCACTTAAAAAAGAATCATTAACCAAGGATAAAATTGAAAATTATTATCGTGAAACCAATAAAAAACTTGAGGCCTTGATCAGTAAACATCATGTGGTTGATTTACCTAAACGCGATATGATCATGCGACTTGCAAGTGATGCCGAAGCGGCAGGTAGTCCTGCGCCGCATATGTTGCCGCCACCGTTTATTGGCAATACTGGTGAGCAAGGCCAATTTGTTCTGACAACCGGTAACCCTGCATTAACGGGTGATGCTGCATACGATGACTTTAATTTTAATGCGGTTGCTTATACATTAAGTGCCCATGAAGGCAGACCTGGGCATGAATTACAATTTGCGGTCATGTTGGAGCAGGGCGTTTCACTGGCACGAGTATATTATGCTTTTAACAGCGTTAACGTAGAAGGTTGGGCATTGTATGCCGAAGCGGAAATGTTGCCGTACCTGCCTATTGAAGCACAGCTTATTGCCCTGCAACATAGGTTATTGCGTAATGCTCGCGCGATGTTAGACCCGATGTTGAACTTAGGTCTGACAACAAAAGAAAACGCATATTCATTGTTACGCAACGATGTGGTGTTTTCAGAAGCGGCTGTAAAACAAGAAGTTGATCGATACACTATGAGAATGCCTGGCCAGGCTGGTAGTTATTTTTATGGCTTATCACGATTATTGGAGATCCGCGCCGGAGTTGAAATAGCCCTAGGCGACAAGTTCGATCGTTTAGCGTTTAATAATTTTGTGTTGAGCCAAGGCTTGATCCCACCAAAATTAATGGCGGAAGCGGTTAACCAACAATTTTTAGCTCAGTAAAAATGTACCGGTTTATTTAATGGATCCCATTTAAATTGTTACCGATTTGAATGGGATTTTTTATGCCATGCAATGATTGAATAATGTAAGCAGCATGTTAGCCAATATGCTGTTTACATTGCTTTTAATCTACGATTTACGGTTTGATTAACATATTGTTTATTGCTGACTAAAGGCTATTTTACCTTGGCGGAATACATAGCTGAATCACTTTTTAGCATAGGGTAAACGCATAAGTTTATTGCTAGTGTGGTAACTATCTAATCCTGTAATCGCCACTGTGTCTATTGCTTGCAAGTCTAAAAAGCCATCACTTTGAAGTGCTGCTTCATCAACATACACATCGATAATTTCACCAATCACCAGCTCAGTACCATTAACGGCTAAATGTTGATGCTCAATAAATTTTACCGAATATTTTAAACGACTTTCTTTTACAAATGGCGCGGTAAAATTATTTAAGTATTCAGGTGTTAGTCCCGTTAGCGCAAACTCCGACTCGTCTTTATCATAACGGGCAGATGTTTGATGAGCCTGCTTATAAATTGCTTGATTAACTTGGTTAATTGTATAGCAACCCGTTTGTAAAATATTTTCAAAAGTATGACGAGGTACAGTATGTGGGCGCACTATCATCCCCACCAGCGGCGGATTTGCGCCTAGGTGTATCACGGAACTGACAATAGACAAGTTAGTCAGGCCTTGTGAGTCTTGAGTGCCAATTAAATTAGCGCTTTTAAAACCAGAGAGTGAATTAATCAAATGGGTACGGGTGTGTTTATCAAGCGCGTCTATGCGCTCTTGGGTAAAATGCATTTGAAGTCCTTAACAGTAAAATAGTGTGACCCTATCAATCTTAATGGGCTGATTAACTTTTTAGATATCAATTTTTCTGAGTGTGCGCTGTTGGCTACATGCAACACGTTTGTGTTTATCGTTTGTCAGATTTTAGTTTCCTATGACACTGGCCGTTAGAACAGCTTGAATTGGGCATTAAAAATTTACTAATAGAATGCCTATACTTTGCAAAAAAGCGATATCCAAGGTCGGCAAATAAGCGAATGATGGGTAAGCGGATAAGTTTTAACCAGCGATGTTTTCCAACAATCTCCCACGCCTGACAAGTCACATCAAGGCCGTAAATCATCTCACCCGATAGTGTTTGTGCTTGTAAATACGTCATTGCCTGATTGACATCAATACTTGGGTATCGAAGACTAAAATCAAGCGCATTAAGATCTTCAAGGATGATTTTTTGATGAATATCAGCGTGTTTTAGTTGCTGCATTTCGATGCTGCATAGTGGGCAATTGCCATCGTAGAAAATGATCATATTACTGCTTTGAGATAATTCGAAAGAGATAGTTTTTACGTTCAAGGATGACAAATAGATCCATTAAATAATGCTTGATCGCCCTGTGGCATCATACAAGGGCAAATGAGGCATAAATGAGCATTATGTTGCCATGCATGTTAACGTATATTTTCAGGATAAAAATCCAATATTCTGAAGCCAAGTATTTAAATCAAGCAAAAACTTCAGTCGTTAAAGCTGTTTTAACCACGTCATTAAAAGGACAATCATTATGAGTAAGAAACAAGCATACGAAAAAAAATTGCAGGCGCAACTCGATGAGTGGAGTGCCCAAATTGATAGACTGAAAGCAAAAGCCGATGGTAAAGCTGCTGATGAGCAACTGGAATACTATCAAAGAATAGAGGAACTTGAGTCGATGAAACAATCTGCCAATAAAAAACTTAATGAGCTTAAAAAAGCCAGTGATGATGCTTGGGAAGACGTAAAAGTCGGCATTGATAGCGCCTGGGATTCGCTCAGTGCAGCATTTAAGTCAGCGAGTTCAAGGTTTAAGTAATCATGTTACATTAAAGATATTTGATATCATATCTATCCTCTATTAAGGTGACCAATGATTAATACGTTACACATTGTTAAATGGGCTATTAATCTTGGTCGCCATAAAAGCTATAAATCACGCCAGTCATTAATGGCAGCTTCTCTATTGGACGACCTAAATAGCTTAGTTACAATTAACAATTAGCAGTGGAAGCTTACTATTACCAGCCAATAAAATAGTGCAAGTGCCTTCCTTGGTAAGGTCGAATTAGGCTACCTTGCGATAAACAACAATTGCCCTAACGACCATTTTTATTGCTGGAAAATAGAGTCTTAAACAACATAATGCAGATCCTAATCCTTGATAAGTGACTGCATTTTATTACTGTAACCCCTTCATAAACTCGAGTGTGTTACCCTTGAACGATTAACAGGGTAGGCAAGCAATACTAAGTTACCTCTCAAGCTCCATTGGGTCTATCCATGTTTTCTGGTTATTTACAGTCAACTTAGTGTTCACTTGAGTTCATATGATGTTTTGCCATCTGTTCTCAATCTATAGTGACCTTATCTAGATCAAGCTTGTGCCGATAAGTGAGTGCAATTCCATCATAGGTAAATGTCATCAGCACTGTATTAGATGAATAACATAACCTCATTTATGCGTGCACATTAATAACGCAATGAGCCACCTTGGTCGATAAATTATTACAGGTCAAAAATATGAAAAAACTGTTCAATAAGATTTTTGCTGGAGTTCATCTGTTCGCAGCTGTCACTCTTATCATCTTATCTTTGATAATTATGCTGTGGTCTATTTACGAGGTCATTTCTGGCATAGAGTATGACTCTGGATTTATTCCATTAATGCTTCAATCTGTCGCCGCTATTATCATAGCTGCAGCGATTATCGATGTTGCACAGTACATGATGGAAGAAGAAGTGTTTAAGGATAAAGAGCTGCGAGATCCCAAAGAGGCAAGAAGAACAATTACAAAAATTATTGTCATTATTACCATCGCCGTCAGTATTGAAGGACTGGTGTTTATATTCAAAGCAGGAACGAAAGACCTTAGCCTTTTACTCTATCCGGCGTTACTTATTATGGTATCAGCGATTTTGATTGTTTCGCTTGGTGTATATCAAAAATTAAGCGCGACTATCGAAAAAAGAGAAGAGGAAAGTGAATAGTAAGCCTGTGAAAAATGATATTTAGCTATGGCTTAGATAAGTGTTGCGCCGCCATATGCGGCGATTCTCTTTAGTGAAAATGGTTATCTAAATAGAGCGAGTACTAACAGGCTATATTTCACCTTGTAGCTATATTTCAGGGATATCTTTCAGTAATGTTAAGATAGTTTGATTATTGTTTATATTTGCTAAATCAATTAGATAGCTTTTCTCAAGCTCTTGCATCGGTTCATTTGCTAATAAATCTTTTACCAACTGCTCTTCATCATTTGCGATAGCGGTTTTTAAGGCTGCAAAAGTAGCGATACTGTGCTTATGTTGATCAGTATTATGCGATCCCATTAGTTGCACTCCATTAATTGGTTGATATTGATGTCTAGCTGTTCACTCACACTAACAATATTAACGTGCATGTTGCAATCAAAGTGATGGTAAATATACCGAATCGTTGTCGAGGCCATCTAAGCCTGTTAAACAGGTTACGACTTGTCCTTAACTGTGGCTTGAGCGCTGATTTGGACGGCATAATGTGAATTCGGATTGAGTTTTAACGCTAATAGCGGCATACAAAGCCGTGTTGATAAAAAGATGGTATCGTATTTATTACCAGTTTACTCTTTTGATTTTAAAGGGATCTGGCCACATTATGTGGTTGAAAAGCACACAGTAACGTTGCGGAGACAAGTTATGAGTTACGAAATAAAGGAAGAAAATCGTGATCATGCTCCATTAGAGCGTGGTTTTCTTAAGTTCTCATTGCCTGTTGAGTCATTTATCAATAGTCAGATCGTAGCTGGAATCGTATTACTTGTTTCAGCAATAGCAGCCATTCTTATGGTTAATTTAGGATGGCAACACAGTTATGAAGCCCTAAGTACACTTGAGCTAACTATTTCTCTTGGCGATTGGGCTATAAGTCATTCATTACATTACTGGATCAATGACGGTTTAATGGTGTTGTTCTTTTTCATTTTAGGGCTAGAAATTAAATATGAATGCTTGGTCGGAGCGCTAAGCGATTTAAAAGATGCTGGATTAGTTATTGTTATGGCACTGGGGGGCATGGTGCTTCCGGCACTGATATATTCTAGTATTATTTGGATTAGTGAGTCGTCCAACGCTTATCAAGGCTGGGGTGTGCCTATGGCCACAGACACGGCTTTTGCGATAGGTATTCTCACACTGTTAGGCGCTAAAGCCCCTCGAGCGGCTTACATTATTCTTACTGGTTTAGCCATTGTTGATGACATGGGAGCAGTAGCTGTTATTGGTTTATTTTATACCGACCAAATTATTATCCAGTCACTTCTATGGGCGGGGCTCACGCTATTAGTCCTGTTTTTTATAAACCTTCTTGGTATCAGGAAACCTGTCTTTTATTTAGTGGGCGGTTTTTTTCTTTGGTGGTTTATTCTTCAATCAGGCGTACATGCAACCACCGCAGGTCTGTTAGCCGCAATGATGGTGCCGACACGTCCGTATACCAACAAAATCTGGTTTCGCCGTAAAATGCAAAATGTCATCCATGATTTTAAGGACGTAGACAGTGAAGATACTCCTATCCTTGAAAATGAACAACAACACGCACTGGCTGTAAAGGCCGAAGATATTGCCAAGCAAACGACAGCGCCAATATTACGCTGGGGATATACACTAGATAAACCTGTCAGTTTGATTATTCTACCTTTGTTCGCTTTTTTAAATGCAGGCGTAATGTTACCTACGGTCATTCCTGAATTTAAAGATACTGTGGTCACACTGGCGATAATACTCGCATTGGTTTTAGGAAAGGGGATTGGTATTAGCTTTTTTGCCTGGTTGGGATTAAAGGTAGGTGCGGTAAGATTGCCTGATGGTGTGACATTTTCTCATATCATTGGTATCGGTTTTTTGGCGGGTGTAGGCTTTACAATGTCATTATTTATATCAGTATTAGCATTTGAGGGACAACCCGCTTTAATTGAACAAGCAAAACTGGGTATCCTTTTCGGTTCATTAATTGCCGGTATAATAGGAGCTGCTATATTGTTTTCGGTTTCTAAAGATGAGGTTAAATAGTTGGCCCAATTAGCGTATCGAGACGAATAGATAATAGTCAATTTCAATAATGTCAACGTATTGATAGGTACTGGAAATGGGCCGCAAAAGTGATGGCAAAGAACGCTTGCTACAAGCAATATTAGATTTAATGTGGTAGAGCAGCTATGGCACTCTCACTATTGATGCTATATGTGAGCGATTCGGCGTGAAGAAGGGCTGTTGCTAGTATTTTTCAAATCTAAATCACAATATGCTACTGAGGCAATCCGCGACGGATCGGAGGAAAAAATCCGAAAATCAACACCTTTTTCGCTAACTAGACCACCTTTAGAATGACTTAAAGCCTACTTTTACGATATACAATAAACACAGGTCGAGGCTATCGAGAAACATGGCCGCGTGTTGGGCTGCCCACATTTCTGTATGGATGATGAAATAAGCAGTATTGAAACTGTTGATTTTCACGCGCGTTAGGATTTATTCAAAAACAAAGATGCTTATTTATCTATTTATCTATTTATCTATTTAAGAGTTATTATTAAGTTAATCTTATGTGGCTAATAACATACGCTGATTATTGTTAGTACCTATCATCATTTTCATGCTTAAAAAAAACTTAATCCCAATCGTCAGTATTGTTAACTGAATGTACTCAATTACATCCTTTTAGTCTGAACTGTTTACAATTATTAAGATTTATTGGCCTAATTGGAAAGGCTAACATTGGTATGTTAGTGTAACTAAACAGTAAAATATAATTTGGTTTATTTAAGACACAGCACTAACAGTGATTTTTATAACCTTGCTTTAATATGGTTAGTGTCATGCTGAAAATATATTTAAATATTATCTATAAATATAAATGTCTTAAATCATAGGTAATGACGAGTTTTATATTTAAATATCGCATTGACATATCTAAGTGGTTACTTTAGATAATTTACTCATTCAATTATAGTTGACCATTTAGTAAAGAATAACAATGTAGATATCAAGCAAGTGAATATGATCAACGCATTTTATTCCATTTAGGCAATTGCCATGAACGGCAAAATAGCGATATTTACGATGTTGTTGCTAAGTCTTCTTGTAATGGCTGGGAGCGCAAACCCTTCCAGTATATTTGTCATCAGGTTTACCGATATTCGAATACTAGACACAGAAAAATCGACGTATGACAGCATAAGCGTACGCCTTCACATTTAATCAGAAGGAATCCTAATATGAAAAACTTTGACTTTCATAACCCCACAAAAATCCTCTTTGGTAAAGGCCGCATCGCAGACCTGAACGATCATGTTCCAGCAGATGCAAAAGTATTGATTATCTATGGCGGCGGTAGCGCAGAACGGACCGGCGTGTTAACACAAGTACGAACAGCACTAGCTGATCGCACATTAGTCGAGTTCGGCGGTATAGAGCCAAATCCTCGTTATGCCACTACCCTTAATGCCGTTAAAGCAATCGCTGATAACGACATCACCTTTTTGCTTGCCGTGGGTGGCGGATCTGTTATTGATGCGACTAAATTCATTGCCATGGCGGCGCTTTATGCCGGTGACCCTTGGGAAATCCTTACTGCTGGCAGTACAAAAGTGACCAAGGCTATGCCGTTCGGTACTGTGCTAACACTGCCTGCAACAGGATCAGAGATGAATAATGGTGGAGTGATCACTAACCCTGAGAAGGTAGCCAAGCTTCCTTTTAGAAGTCCTCATTGCTACCCAATTTTTTCTGTTCTCGATCCTGAGCTTACCTATACGCTGCCTGCTCGTCAGATTGCCAATGGTGCAGTAGATGCCTTTGTTCATATCGTCGAGCAGTATCTGACTTACCCCAGCGGCGCACACGTACAGGATGGTTTTGCCGAGTCTCTACTGCGCACCATTATTGAGCTTGGCCCTAAAGCGCTAGAGACACCAGAAGATTATGACATCCGCGCAAGTTTGATGTTGACCGCCACGCTGGCCTTGAATGGATTAATCGGTGCCGGAGTGCCACAAGATTGGGCTTCACACATGATCGGACATGAGATTACCGCGCTCAATGATACCGACCACGCTCGTACACTTGCAGTTATATTGCCGTCATTATTGAATGATCAGCGTGGCCACAAGCACGAAAAACTACTGCAATATGCTCGTAATGTTTGGGGGATCAACGAAGGTTCTGATGCCGTACGAATTGACGCTGCGATAGATGCTACACGTGCATTCTTTGAGCAACTAGGCATTAAGACTCACTTGAGCGACTACGATATTGCCGCCCCAGAAATTGAAGTTATCGTTAGTGCCTTGCAGGAACATGGCATGACGGCCCTTGGCGAACATAAAGACATCACCCCAACTGATGTGCGCCGGATTCTCGAAGCGTCACTTTAAAGGAGATAGAACATGACACAGACAAACACAACGAATCGACAATGGGTTCTAAGCCAACGTCCCTCAGGCGAGCCTACGGAAGACACGTTAACTTTGATTGAGACTACCATCCCTGTTGCTGGCGACCAACAAATGCTACTGCGGACTGAGTTCCTTTCGCTTGATCCCTATATGCGGGGGCGGATGAGCGATGCACCATCTTATGCCGACCCAGTCGAGTTAGGCGAGGTGATGATAGGCGGCACAGTGTCTCAAGTTGTTGATTCCAATATCGATGGCTTTGCTCCAGGCGACTTTGTACTTAGTTACAATGGTTGGCAGGACTATGCTGTGTCTGATGGCGTTGGGCTTACTAACCTCGGTAAGTCTTCGTCGCATCTTTCATGGGCGCTGGGTATTTTAGGCATGCCTGGGTTTACTGCTTGGGCTGGCCTGAAGCAGATTGGTGCACCAAAAGCAGGCGAAACCATTGTTGTGGCAGCTGCGACCGGTCCTGTCGGCGCCACTGTTGGTCAAATTGGCAAGCTACTTGGCTGCCATGTGGTTGGAATTGCGGGCGGTGCGGAAAAATGTGCCTATGCAGTAGACGAGTTGGGCTTTGACGCCTGCATCGACCATAAGGCTGCTGACTTTGCTGTCCAACTTGCTAAGGTGAGCTCAAAGGGCATTGATGTCTATTTTGAAAGTGTCGGTGGTAAGGTCCTTGATGCTGTTATTCCGCTATTGAATCCGAACGCCCGAATCCCACTTTGCGGGCTGGTATCGCAATACAATGCTACCAATTTGCCAGAGGGGCCAGACAGGATGAACTGGCTGATGGGGCAGATCCTGCGCAAGAAAATAAAACTGCAGGGTTTCATTATTTTTGATGATTTTGGCCATCTGTATCCTGATTTCGCGACAGAGATGACTGCTTGGGTTAAAAGCGGCAAGATTAAATATCGAGAAGAGATTATCACAGGGTTAGAAAATGCCCCAAATGCATTCATAGGTCTACTTAATGGTGAAAGCTTTGGTAAGCGTACGATCCACGTTGGTCAAAAGTAAATGGTCAGTACATTACCATCTTAATCATACTGACTTTGCTCTAGAGGGATTGCTTTTCACAATAGCAGCTACTCATAAAGTAAAGAACATACTCATCTCTAGTTAAGTGGCACATAATTAGTGTGCCACTGCATACAGGGCCTAACTTATATCATTATTGGTAAAGTGTGCACTGCCATAAAATGAGCCTATGACAGTTGATATTATTTATTCCGTGTATCCGAAGGGTACTCGCCAAAATACATAAAATAGTCATTGGAAAATCGTCCTGCATTAACTACCCCAAAATCGATAGCGATTCTACTAATACTTTTTTCTGGACTGCATTTTATTTCATGCTTAATAAGGTTTAGTCTTCTTTTTATAAGATAAGCCTTGGGTGAACATCCAAGGATAGACTTAAAGGAATATTCTAAAGTTCTTATACTACAAAAGCAGATATTAGATAATTCTACGATAGTTAAATTGGATTTAGGCTCTTTATGGATAGCAGCTAACGCCCGTTTAACAACAACGACTCTATGTTTTGAACTACAGATTATCTTTTTGCCACCAGATTCACCCAAAATTTCTAATATGTTTACTAAAATCGTATCCTGAGCGTCTACTGCGGCCAGATAATTCCATTGGCTTACTTGGTCAATAACACTTAACGTATAATTAATAAGCTGTTTTATTTTTAAATTCTCAATATTTGAAAATGTAGTTTTATTTCTCAGGTTTTTTAATGATGGTAAAGTATCAGTAAGGTTTTGGTATTTATAGTAATCTTGCAATACTGCCAAAGGGATTAAAAAATCCATTGTTTCAACAAGTTTAGGATGAAGAACCAATAGATCTTCGTCGGGTAAAACGGCTAAAATAGAGTCGCTACCGAAAACCTTGCCATCTATTATTTGTGATTCCCTTTCTATGGGGAAAGAGAGATAAATTTTATCCTGTGCTAAAGCTCCATGATATAAGATGCTGGTATTAATACGCCAATGGTTGATTTCAATCAGCGGGAGCTTAACATTTCTATTTGTGCTAAAAAAACGTCCACTACCAACCTGCGTTGCTTCTACGTCCAGTCCATTTAAATTATCAATATAGACATCAATACTATTACACTCAACGTACTTCATTTTGGATACAACGCACTAGAAACTAATATTTTCTAATTGAATGAATATAATATGCCAATAATCTACAGCAAATAAAGTTACTGGGGCATACAAATTACGCAATTATAACAGTTTGAGCTACACAAACCCTACAAACCATAATGTTAGTAATCATACAAAAATCGCAATATGAATTTTATCCCTTAAAAATAATAGTTTGGATGTTTTTTTGAGTGTATTGTTATAGATAAGTTACTAACATAACTACTCTAAAAAAATGCAATGCCAATGATAAGGGGTTGTGTGTTTTCTTTATAAGTTTAGTCACTAAATTAGTTCATCAAGCCATTGAAAATTGGGTCTTTCCGCGTTTTCAAAAAGGAGCAGAATGGATATGAATTAGTTGTTACAACGTTATGGTGATCTACGGTATGAACCGGCAGGCAATGATGAGATGATCAGCTATATGGTTGTTTACATATGCAAATATCATGTGCGAAGTGACGACGCATCTTTAAGTTAAGAGTAAGACTTTTCGCCAGGCCTAGCCGCTTAAAATAAGTTCTACAGCAATAATGGCAGCTAGTAATAAAGAATATTATCTTATAGCTAAATAATTGCGCGGCAAAGTTACACTGGTGAATGAATATTTTTTAACAGTTATAGGTGGCTGTAAATAATATAAAACAGCAGCAAAGATTGAGCTTATTTTTAAAGTCTTCGATCAGTTTTTCAATGTACTGATTGTAAACATTAAATTTAATGAGGTTATTTCAATGGCTTATAAAATTAAAAGTGAAAAAAGCTCTGAATGTGTCTTAGCAAAAAAAAGAAATATGAAATATATAGTCGTTTTTTTGATCTTAGCACTTGCTTGTACGTTTTCTATATTTTTATTGTACACAAAGAGTGTAATCACCTTAAATAAGTCATTCAATAATTATAGTCGCGTTGCACAAGCAGTTAGTGACATAAGGAAACATACGCTTTTAAGTCAACTGTCACTAGTTGATTTAATATACATTCCTAACAAGCACGGTCTGGAAAATATAGCTAGTCAAAATGACCATTATGATAATCAAGTTAATCGAGCATTTGATCTACTGGGTAAAGAATTTGTTGGAGATAAAAGTAGGGTAGATACGGTTAAACGGGTTTACTTAGATTGGCTCTCTGTCAGAGAACAAATTATTGCTAGAATTAGACTTAATGAAGAAAAGAGTTTATTACTTAACCAGCTACAACAAAATACGCAAAACATAAAAAAAATTAATAAGCAGTTAGAATTTTTGACAAATACGGCTGAAAGTAAAGCTAACAATATTACACAAACGTCTTATAACGGTTCATTAGAATATTTACGTATTGAATTACTCATTTTAGTCTTACTGGCATCATGTTTGTTAATAGTTTTTTATACATTTCAGAGGTATATAACAAATGAAAAACAAGCAGTATCGAGCCAACTTGCATGGTCAAACAAGCTTTTAGAATCATCTCCTGATGCAATGATAATTTCCGATAGAGACGGAGTTATCTCTCAAGTGAATAAGAGTGCAGAAGACCTTTTTGGTTACTCAAAAAGTGAATTTGTAAAATTAAACATTGCTACACTCATGCCGAAAAGGTTTGTTAATCATCACGAGAAAATAGCACTTTTTTTCAACCATTCGAGCGCGAGAATGATGGGGCTCGGAAAGACATTATATGCACTAAATAAGCAGGAAAAAGAATTTCCAGTTGAGATAAGTTTGAATCTAGCAGAGCTGAATAATCGCAAAGTGGCTATTACCGTTATTCGGGATATATCAGAGAAGAAACAAAATGAAGCGAAGTTAATACATCAAGCTAATTATGATTTACTGACCAACTTACCAAATAGGAAACTAATAAACGATAGACTGGACCAAGCTATTAGTCGGGCAAATCTAAGTAATAATAAATTTGGTGTGTTGTTTATCGACTTAGATCATTTCAAAAAGGCCAATGACCTCCACGGTCATGAATTCGGCGATAAGTTACTTATTTGTATTGCCAATGTACTTAGAGACTTATTACGAGTCGAAGATACAATTGGTCGACTTGGTGGCGATGAGTACCTGGTTATCATACCTGACATTATTCATAGTGAGTCACTGACCAATATAGTTGAAAAAATATTACTCGCAATTGAATGCATTGAGCCTATCGACGGAAAGAGTGTACAAATTGGCGCGAGTATTGGCATAAGCATTTATCCAGACTGTGGGCGTAATTGTGATCAATTAATTCGCAATGCTGATCTCGCTATGTATGATGCGAAAAAAAGTTTGGGTAAAAGCTCTTATTCGTATTTTGAGGATGCGATGTTTATTCAGACAGCTGAATACTACGCATTAGAAATAGCTTTGCAGCAAGCTTATGAAAATAATGAATTTTATCTTGTTTATCAACCAAAATTCGAAATCAAATCTCAAAATATAATTGGTTTTGAAGCATTGCTGCGATGGAACAATTTTCGCTTCAGTCATTTAGTTCCAGAAGATTACATTCCTATTCTCGAGAAAAAAAACCTTATATATAAGGTCGGCGATTTTGTGTTAAAAACATCCCTTGAAGCAATCAAGCACTGGCAGGATTTAACAGGAAAAGAGCTTCATGTTGCGGTAAACATATCTCCTTACCAGATGAAAGATCCGACATTCTCACGTTCCATTGAAAAACTTTTAGAAACGTATCAATTAGATGGACGTTGTTTAGAGATAGAGCTTACTGAACAAACACTGATTGAGCCCTCACTAATGTTAGATCAAGCATTAGCGAATTTAAGGAAAATAGGCGTTGGTATAGCGTTAGATGACTTTGGCACGTGTTATTCATCACTACAGTATTTAGCTAATTATCCTATTACATCCATAAAAGTCGACAAGTCTTTCGTTAGCGGGATCAATAATAATAACTTCAATGAAATCAAAGTGGTTTTGGTTAATACCATTGTATCGCTGGGGAGTTCTTTAAATCTAATGGTAACGGCTGAAGGAATTGAACTCGAGGAACAAATCAAACATCTCCTCAATATTAACTGTGATTATGGTCAAGGCTACTACTTTAGTAAGCCACTCACATCTGAAAATATTATTTCACTGCTTGTAAAAGACGCCTGAAAGTATTGCCACAGTAAACATTTCACACAAGCTAACTAATGAGTAACTTACATGAGTAAAGAACAAACTTTTTCGTCTAGCGAAATTCTCCTTTCTACAACAGATTTGAACAGTTACATAAAGTACGCCAACAAAAGTTTTTGTGATATCTCTGGGTTTTCTTTAGATGAAATGATGGGTAAGCCACATAACATGGTCAGGCACCCCGATATGCCTAAGGCGGCATTCAAAGACATGTGGAGTTATATTCAAGCTGGAAATTCCTGGATGGGACCCGTTAAAAATAAATGTGAAAATGGTGATTACTACTGGGTAAATGCTTTTGTAACACCAATAAAGGACAAAACGGGTAAAACGTTTGAATATGAATCTGTGCGTACTTATTTAGACAGTGATGTAAAACATAGAGCAGATTCTGTATACGGAAAAATTGCAGCGGGTAAACCCTTTAAGCAAATTAGCTTCAGTAAAGACTCAACATTATGGGTGCAAATTATATTCATCATTCTTATGGCGCTATCCTTAAGTTCCTTATTTTTTGCAAACAGTTCATTGTGGTTTACTTTACCAAATTTAGCTGTATCACTCTGTGGAATAATTATTTTTTCCTCATGGAGGACTAAATATTCTCGCGTGGTTAAAACGGCAAAAGCTGTGTTTGATAATCCTCTAATGAGCTTCATATATTCAGGTAATAACGATGCAACCGGCATCATAGAATTAGCTTTAAAAATGCGTAAAGCAGAATTGAGTGCGGTAGTTGGTCGAGTATCTGATGATTCAGAAAAAGTGACAGCCTTGGCGCAAGACTCCTCTTATTGCGGCGAAGACGTTAAAAACATCTTAAATAGACAAACGAGTGAAACCAATCAAGTTGCGACAGCGGTTAATCAAATGTCTTCAACAATACAAGAAGTCGCTCGTATTGTAAGTAGAGCTGCGCAATCTTCCCAGCAAGGTTTAAATAGCAGTAATAAAGGGCAAGAAATTGTTACTCAAACGGTTGCCACTATTGAGGAGTTATCAAAGCAACTTAGTAATGTAGACCATTCAATAGATCTTTTAGTTAAAGGTACTAAATCAATTGAAGCTGTTCTTAGTGAAATTAGCAGTATTGCTGATCAGACTAATTTACTAGCACTAAATGCGGCTATTGAAGCGGCAAGAGCGGGAGAACAAGGAAGAGGATTTGCGGTTGTAGCCGATGAAGTTAGGGCGCTAGCAATGCGTTCTCAACAATCAACCAATGAGATTGGTCAACTTTTAGGTGAGTTAAGGGGGGAGTCCATTCTAGCCATTAAAGCAATGAATTCAAGTAATGAACAATCGGAAAAATGTGTTGCTTTAGCTAATGCAACTGGTGATTCCTTCGAAAATATTACCAATGTAGTTTCGGCAATAGCTGGTTTAAATGCACAAATTTCAACAGCAATAGAAGAGCAATCGGTCGTTTCTGAACAAATAAGTCGAAGCGTTGTCGCCATTAGTGATATGGCAAAGCATAGTGAGCAACAAAGCATTAAATCTGTATCCATGAGTAAAGAGCTGCTTATCAGGTTAAGCGACCAATATAATCTTATTATCCAGTTTAAAGATTGAACGCTTGAGAATTTCATAGATGAGTTTACTTGTAGTCGCTCATGCTTGCTTAGACCGATTTTTGACTGTAGATAAATCATCTTAGTCAACAATCGGGGTTCTAAGTGTATAGACTCATGAGTATCAACGTTATTGAATGTCCATTAGCATACAAGACAAATAATTTGACTGTTTTTTGGCTGAACAGGATTAACTAACGGCCTAAGAATCAAAGCTGGGGGAGATGAGGATAGTATTAAAGGTTGTTTTCAAAACACCTTGTACAAACATATTTAGCTCGTTAGTGATTTGTGCCTTTTTTATATCTACATACTGCTAATTACCAATTTATAATGCAAGGAAACCCTATAAATCTGCAGATCAAAAAATACAAATTGTCACAAGGTTAATCAGATTTGGTAAAGGGTTGGTTAATTCTAGTAATATGACTGACTTGAAAAAGTCTTTTAAAACGAGGAGATAAAGCAAGAAATGGTACACCCGAGTGGACTCGAACCACCGACCCCTACCATGTCAAGGTAGTGCTCTAACCAACTGAGCTACGGGTGTATTGTTTACTACAGTATCACTTCAAAACATTTCGCTTCAAAGCGGCCGCTATAGTAAGTTGGATAGCCTACTGCTTGCAAGCAAAAAAAACATATTTATGCCTAAATGGTGATTTGCTGTGCAACTTGCTTCAACGTTAAGCAAAATTACATGCTTAACGTTG
Organism: Shewanella sp. SR43-8; assembly: GCF_014163775.1. Classification (NCBI taxonomy): domain Bacteria; kingdom Pseudomonadati; phylum Pseudomonadota; class Gammaproteobacteria; order Alteromonadales; family Shewanellaceae; genus Shewanella; species Shewanella sp. SR43-8. The sequence continues at coordinate 198,142 of NZ_JACJDX010000007.1, forward strand.
ATAATTTACAGTTATTACCCTATTTGGCTAAATACCAAGCCTTTCTTTTGAATGTACTTTAACCTAATTGCAAACAGAATTGCTGCTGATGTTAATCCTGCAATTAATCCAATCCAAAATCCATGAGCCCCCATTGATGGTCGAATCATATCGGTATAGCCCAATACATATCCGGTAGTCATACCAACACACCAATAGGAAAACAAGGTAATGTAAAATGCACTTCGAGTATCTTTATAACCTCTGAGTGCACCAGCTGCGACAACTTGGATTGAGTCTGAGATTTGATAAAATGCAGCTAACATCATTAGGCTACCCGCTAAAGCAACCACTTCAGGATTGTCATTGTATAACAAGGCTATTTCATGCCTAAACATCACTGTCAGTAGGGCGGTTAACACGGCTAATGATAAAGACAAACCTAATCCTACTTTGGCCACAAGAGCCGATATTTCAGGTTGTCCACGGCCAAGGTAGTAACCAATACGAATGGAGACCGCAATACCAATAGATAGTGGCAGCATAAATATGATTGAAGAGAAATTAAGCGCGATTTGGTGGCTTGCAACAACATTAGCGCCTAATGGGGCAAGAAATAACGCGATCACGGCAAATAGACTCACTTCAAAAAATAATGCCAAGGCAATTGGCATTCCCAGTTTAATCATCGACCACATGCTCGCCAAGTGCGGACGATAAAACTGTTGAAACGGTTTAAGTTCTTTAAAGGTTTTATCAACCAACATATAAATAATCATCGCCGCTAGCATTGCCCAAAACACCAGTGCGGTAGCGACGCCACAACCGGCACCACCCATTGCAGGAATACCAAAACCGCCATAGATAAACACATAATTGGCCGGTATATTGACGGCTAATCCAATAAACCCGATAACCATGGTTGGCATTGTATAAGAGATCCCCTCACTGCAACCACGAAGCACTTGATACAAGACAAACGGCATAGCGCCCCATAAAATAGCATCTATATATCCAACCGTTAATTCATGCAGTTTAGGTTCTAAATGCATTAAATCGAGTAAATAAGTAGAAGATGCAAGAAAGAACATCACACCAATACCGCCAATTATGGCAATATATCCTGCCTGAAACAGTATTTTGGGAATGGCTTGCTGATTATTCGCCCCATGATGTTGAGAAAAGACAGGCGTAAAAGACATTAATAAACCTTGAACGAATAAGATTGCCGGTAACCAAAGACTGGTTCCTACCGCAACAGCAGCCATATCGACGGCACTGACGCGACCAGCCATGACAGTATCAATAAAGCCCATCATGGTTTGTGTAACTTGTGCTATCAGCACTGGCAGCGCCAATTTGATTAAGCGTGATATTTGAAACCCTGTATTATTCATTAAAAAACCTATAACGGAACGAGAGAATTATGTTTACTGGTATAGTTCAAGCCACTTGTGAAGTGGTATCAATTAACAATGCGACCGGCCTTAAAACCTTTGAAGTCGCTATGACACCAGCGTTAACACAAGGATTAGTGACAGGTGCTAGCGTAGCCAATAATGGTGTTTGCCTTACGGTAACCAAGATACTAAATGATAAGGTTTTTTTTGATGTAATGGAAGAAACATTAGCCGTGACTAACTTAGGCAATACCCAGGTTGGTGACTCAGTGAATATAGAACGTTCGTTGACGTTTGGCACCGAAATAGGTGGACATATACTATCTGGTCATGTGCATACTTTGGCGACAGTTAAAGCGGTTAGCAATACCGCTGAACATTATAATATAGAGCTCCAAGTTGATCCGCAGTGGATGAACTACATTTTCTATAAAGGTTTTGTGGGAATTAATGGTTGTAGTTTAACCGTAGGAAAGGTCAATGACAGTGGGTTTGTTTTGCACTTAATTCCTGAAACGTTAAAACTAACCAATCTAAATCAATACGGTGTTGGTGACACAATCAATATCGAAATTGACAGCCAAACTCAAGTGATCGTTGATACGGTCGAAAGAGTGCTCGCAAAAAAGCAACTTGCATAAGCTGTTAAAACGATATGGCTTGCTTCATTTTATGCAAGCCATCATCGATCAGTAAATTTGTTCATCGTCAGCGTCGATATGAAGTTCTATCATTTTACGATTATCATCAAGATGCATCCGAATATATATCGGATTGCAGCACATACGGCAATTATCGTAATATTCTTGATCACCAGAACTGGTATCTAAAGCAACATGTTGATGATGCCCGCAGTGGGGGCAACTGATGACACGCGAAAGTAATCTCATAGCGAGTACTCCTCACTGACTAACTCGTTTTAATAAGTATAGTGAGCATTTCAACATTTGGATCATCCATAAGAATGATTCTCATGGTTAAAAATTAATTCATTTAAAATAAAGTTAAGCTTACAATTTTATGTATAAAGTATTTTATTTCAACTGGTTGTGTAGTGAATTTATATCATTCATTAAAGCGGCTATAGACTATTATTTTTCTTATGCTTGGTGATATCCGTCAATAATCTTAAAAATGGTTTTTTTGATTAACCCTGCAATAGCTTGTATTAACCTTATTTTCCAGCATAAAACCTGAATTTTATCACTAAATCACTATTGTGTGGTTGCGTGCTAAAGCGCTTATCGCATAAAATAAACGATTACGTTTTTGGGTAACTAAGACTCCTGTACTGTCTTGATTTCATTAACGTGTTTCTCGTTCAAATAGAACATACTTAATTACCATGTGGCCCTACGTGTGGGTCACCACTGGAAAAGGAAATTTAATGCCTATTATTACACTGCCTGATGGTAGCCAACGTGAGTTTGCTACGCCTGTCTCGACTCTTGATGTTGCATTAGACATCGGCCCTGGTTTAGCAAAAGCGTGTATTGCTGGCCGCGTTAACGGTGAACTGAAAGATGCAACTGACTTAATTACTGCAGATTCTGAATTAGCTATTATTACGGCTAAAGACGAAGAAGGTGTTGAAATCCTTCGCCATTCTTGTGCGCATTTACTTGGTCACGCGATCAAACAAATGTGGCCTGAAACTAAAATGGCGATTGGTCCCACAATCGACAACGGGTTTTATTACGATATCGATTTAGACCATAAACTGACCCATGAAGACATTGAAGCCTTAGAAAAACGCATGCTTAGTCTTGCAAAAACTAACTACGATGTGGTCAAAAACGTTGTCTCTTGGCAAGAAGCTCGTGATGCATTTACCGCTCGCGGTGAAGAGTACAAAATTGCGATTCTTGATGACAACATCAGTAAAGATGCAACACCAGCGCTTTATCACCATGAAGAATACATCGACATGTGTCGTGGCCCTCATGTACCAAACATGCGTTTTTGCCAAAACTTTAAGTTAATGAGCGTGGCAGGTGCATATTGGCGTGGTAATTCTGACAATAAAATGTTGCAACGTATATACGGTACAGCATGGGCAGACAAAAAAGCGCTCAAAACACATTTAGTCCGTCTAGAAGAAGCGGCTAAGCGCGATCACCGTAAAATTGGTAAACAATTAGATTTGTACCATATGCAAGAAGAAGCGCCAGGAATGGTGTTTTGGCATAACGATGGTTGGAGCATATTTTTAGAACTCGAGAAGTTCATTCGTCAAAAGTTAGGCCAATACACTTATCAAGAAGTGAAAGGTCCACTTATGATGGATCGAGTGTTATGGGAACGTTCTGGCCACTGGGATAAATACGCCGAAGCCATGTTCACCACTAACAGTGAAAACCGTGAATACGCAATCAAGCCAATGAACTGTCCTGGTCATGTGCAGATTTTTAACCAAGGGTTAAAATCTTATCGTGACTTACCGTTACGTATGGCTGAGTTTGGTTGTTGTCATCGTAATGAGCCATCGGGTTCTCTTCATGGTTTAATGCGCGTACGCGGCTTTACACAAGATGATGCACATGTTTTCTGTACTGACGACCAAGTTCAAGCAGAAGTTAGTGCATGTATTCAAATGGTATATGACACATACGCGACATTTGGTTTTGAAAATATCGTGGTTAAATTGTCTACGCGTCCTGAAAAACGGATTGGCGATGACGATATGTGGGACCGAGCAGAAGATGCTTTAAAGCAAGCGCTTGCCAATAATAATATTAAATATGAAATATTACCGGGCGAAGGTGCATTTTATGGCCCGAAAATCGAATTTACTTTGCATGACTGTTTAGATCGTGCATGGCAATGTGGTACAGTACAACTCGATTATGCATTACCGACTCGTTTAGGTGCTACTTATGTCGCAGAAGACAACAGTCGCCAAACGCCAGTAATGATCCATCGTGCTATTTTAGGCTCTTTAGAACGTTTCATAGGTATATTGATAGAAGAATACGCCGGCAAATTCCCAACATGGCTTGCTCCAATGCAAGTTGTTGTAATGAATATTACCGACAAACAAGCTGATTATGTTGAAGAAATCGTTAAATTCTTTAAAGAACAGGGTATTCGAGCATCTTTTGACTTGAGGAATGAGAAAATAGGCTTTAAAATACGCGAACACACACTTAGACGTGTGCCTTATTTATTGGTCGTTGGTGATCAAGAAATGGAAAATAAGGAAGTAGCGGTGCGTACACGTGACGGTATCGATATAGGCAAGTTAAAACTAGAAGATTTCGCCGCGATGATACGTCAACAGATTTCGCTCCGTAGTCTCAAATTGTTGGAGGAATAGGTCATAAAGATCAAAAGAACAGCAGGGCGACAGCCAGCCCCTAATAGAATCAATGATGAAATCACTGGTGTACCTGAAGTCCGTTTATCAGGTTTAGATGGTGAGCCAATTGGTATATTAACTATAAAAGAAGCTCAGATCGTTGCAGATGAAGCCGGAGTTGATCTAGTAGAGATCAGTCCCAATGCTGAGCCTCCTGTCTGTCGTATAATGGACTACGGTAAGTTCCTTTTTGATAAAGCGAAAGCTCAAAAAGAACAAAAAAAGAAGCAAAAACAGGTCCAGGTTAAGGAAATTAAATTCCGTCCTGGCACTGATGAAAACGACTATCAGGTAAAACTACGCAACCTGATTCGTTTTCTGGAAGATGGTGACAAAGCGAAAATTACGCTGCGTTTCCGTGGTCGCGAAATGGCACACCAAAACCTAGGTATGGATCTTTTGAACCGTATTAAGGCTGATTTGGAAATATATGCGGTTGTCGAATCTTTCCCGAAAATGGAAGGCCGTCAAGCAATTATGGTGCTAGCACCTAAAAAGAAATAGTAGGGCAACCTAAAGTAGCAAAAGTCTCTTGAGGCTTTTGCTCGCCTTACGTTTATTAACGTCCCAATGCGGAGTTTTAGAAATGCCTAAAATGAAAACAGACAAGGGTGTAGCGAAGCGTTTTAAGAAAACCGCTAATGGTTTCAAGCGCAAGCAAGCACACTTACGTCACATTTTGACCAAGAAAAGCACTAAGCGTAAGCGTCACTTACGTGCTAAATGTTTAGTTGCTAAATCTGACGTTCCAGCAATCGCGCGTCAACTACCATACGCTTAATTTAGGAGATAGAAAATGCCAAGAGTTAAGCGTGGTGTAACCGCACGTGCTCGTCACAAGAAAGTACTTAAACTAGCTAAAGGTTATTATGGCGCTCGTAGCCGTACTTACCGTGTTGCTGTTCAAGCAGTTACTAAAGCTGGTCAATATGCTTACCGTGACCGTCGTCAGAAAAAACGTCAATTCCGTCAGTTATGGATTGCACGTATTAATGCAGCGTCTCGTCAAAATGGTCTGTCTTACAGCCGTTTCATTAACGGCTTGAAAAAGGCGTCTATTGAAATCGATCGTAAGATTTTGGCTGACATCGCTGTTTTCGACAAAGTTGTTTTTGCAACTTTAGTTGAAAAAGCAAAAGAAGCGTTAAACTAAGTAATTAGTTTGTCGCTTAAAAAGAGGAACCTTCGGGTTCCTTTTTTTATGCCTGTAACAATTTTAATATCTGCAATAATCACTCACCCAAATCACATTTATGTGTATTTTACCTTGGTATCTCACGCTTATATAAATGTAGCCATTGATATTAATTAATCGCAATACTGGGCTTTTTATTAATCAGTTAAGTGAGGCATTAAATACTGGCCTGTGAGTGATTTTTAAAGACGTACCTATAACAAGTGTCTAGTTAGGCTGATTATATTCAGTTTTACTAAACCTTAATGTTGATAATAATGATAATAAATGGGCTTAAATTTGATGAATATGTAATTTATTATCAAATTTGTCGCAACTATTAAAAGTCTCACTACTCAGCGCTTGCATACAGTGGTATAACTAAATAAATTTTGTCCATCCACTTCACTTAGGATAGTAGTAATGATCTTTTCTAAAGTCACGCTTGCTCCAGCAGACCCAATTTTAGGCTTAACAGATGCTTTCAAAGCTGATACTCGGCCTCACAAAGTTAATTTAGGGGTAGGTATTTATAAAGACGAAGCAGGGCAAACGCCGATTCTATCTTCTGTAAAAAAAGCTGAAGCCATTTTACTTGAAACCGAAAAGACAAAAAACTACCTGGGTATTGAAGGTGTGCAAGCCTATAATCAGGTCGTTCAAGAATTATTGTTTGGACCTCAAAGCACTATTATTACTGATAAACGTGCGGTTACAGCTCAAGCCCCAGGTGGAACAGGTTCGTTACGAGTAGCATCAGAATTTTTAGTTCGAAATACTGGATCAACCACCATTTGGGTCAGTAATCCTACTTGGGCCAATCATCAAAATATTTTCGAAACAGCTGGATTAACGGTTAAAGAATATCGTTACTATAAAGCTGAAAGCCACGATATGGATTTCGATGCGATGTTAGCCGATTTATCCACTGCAAATGTTGGTGACGTAGTATTACTCCATGGTTGCTGTCATAACCCAACCGGTATCGATTTATCGTTGGAGCAGTGGCAACAAGTCGCTAATATTTGTTTAGAAAAATCATTATTGCCGTTATTTGATTTTGCTTACCAAGGTTTTGGTGCAGGTATTGAAGAAGATGCTCAAGGTTTGCGTGCCGTTGCCGCTGTGGTACCAGAGTTATTAATTGCTAATTCGTTTTCTAAAAACTTTGGTTTATACAATGAGCGTGTAGGCGCGGTAACTATAGTTGCAGAAACTCAACAAGATGCAGTGACAAGTTTTAGCCAAATTAAAAAAACCATTCGCGCAAATTATTCTAATCCTCCGGCACACGGTGGCTTAATCGTTAGCACCATTTTATCTGATGCTGCACTGCGTCAAGAATGGCAAGCCGAATTAACTCTGATGCGTGAACGTATTGCCGAAATGCGCACTTTGTTTGTTGAGAGTTTAAAATCTGAAGGCGTACAACAAGATTTCAGTTTTATCTCGCGCCAAAATGGTATGTTTAGTTTTTCTGGTTTAAACAAAAGCCAAGTGGCTCGTTTAAAAGACGAGTTTGCTATCTATATTGTCGGTTCTGGTCGTATTAGCGTCGCAGGCTTAACAAAAAATAATATGGCTGCAGTATGTAAGGCGATTGCACAAGTTATCTAGCATTGAATGCATGAGACACAAAAAGGGCTACTTTAAGTAGCCCTTTTTTATGCCTTTTTATAGTGACATGACAAGGTCAGTCAAACTCAGCAACAAAGGCCACTTGAACTTAGGCTATGCAGTCAACAGGTTTATGGTGTAAGTCGCAAACTTGGCCAATCGCTGCCGCTAATGCCAATTTATCATGAAGCCCAGGATGATGTTGACTGACTAATGGGAAACAATTAAAACGAACACCGTCGATATTTGAGTGATAAAGATCAATTTCTTTACCATGCTGAATAACATCAGCAATGACTTTTTTACCTATTACCTGATTGAACCAAGCAATTTTATCTTCAATACTAAAAGTACTTGCAGGTGAGTACTCCGCGGTTAAGTTATCAATTAACATCACATGTGCGTTCGAGTCACGAATGCTCTTGGCAATTTGTGGCAGTAATAAAGGTGGAAGTATACTGGTTAAAAAACTGCCTGGACCAATAATAATTAAATCCGCTTTTGCTAGAGCGCTACATGCTTCAAAAGTGGCTTCTACTTCGGGCTCTAATGATAAAGCAATCGGTGCCTCACTCATGCCATCAACGTTGAGTTCTCCAAATACTTTGTTACCACAATGGGACAGCGCAACAAGGTGAGTCGAGGCTTCAGACATAGGGATAATTTGGGTTTCAATTTTAAGTAAACCTCGAATTAAATTAACAGCTTCAAGAGGTCTTACGCAAAGCTGATCGAGTGCATGTAACACCAGATTACCTAAGTTATGGCCAGAAAGTTCATTGTCGCCGGTGAAGCGATGATCAAACAACATCGAACCTAACGAAGGCCGTGATGCAAGGTGTGAAAGACAATTACGTAAATCGCCCCAGGCGATAGTTTGCTGATCCTGTCTAAGTCGTCCGGTAGAACCGCCATTATCAGTGGTGGCAACAATGCCGGTTAATCTTGGGCCTAAAAAAGATAATGCAGCTAGAATACGGCCTAATCCATGTCCGCCACCAATGGCGACAACATGATGATAATTATTGAGTTGTTGATTCAACATAATTTTAGCTCAAGTCCTTGAGTTGTTGAATAAAACGATACGCAGTTAATGAAACACTGCCCCGTTGTCACTGTCGATTAATTTTAACTGTATATGGTCATTAAAGTGTAATTATTTTTAGGTTTTGCTATCTGAGACAATCACAAATGTCATTTTCAGATTTGGATCACGCTAATCACAAAAGTGCTTTACTGTATCCTATCGACCTTTAAGGTTATAATTAATTATATTTATAAATTGAAAATGCATTTTGATAAGGCAGGTACTGTTGAAAATAGGCACTATAGGTCAAGTGACATTTGCGTTAGGCTTAGCCGTTTTAGCACTGTTAGCAATTAGGCTATGGATTATCCCTAGTCAGACACAGATCTCGGTAGACTCAGCAGCACAGCAGCTAAGTAACATTGACCTTGGTAAAGTACCTAAGTTTGCTGAAATAAATGATATTCCTACTAAAAAACAAACTTTCTTTAATTATTTTCGTCCTGCTATAGAAGCTCAAAATCAAATTATTATTCACGAACGTCAATTTTTATTGGCTGTTATTGAGCAAATTGATAATGGTTTAGGATTAAGTGAAGCGGATAATAATAGGCTTACATCACTTTTAAACAAATACCAATATGACGTGAAATCATTTACTCGTAATACCTTGACGCCATTGTTAAAGCGCATCGATATTATTCCTATTGATATGGTGCTAATACAAGCAGCTAATGAGAGCGGGTGGGGCAGTTCCCGGTTTGCTATCGAAGGGTTTAACTTTTTTGGTCAATGGTGTTTCACTGAAGGTTGTGGTTTAGTTCCATTAGCAAGAACCGATGGCAAAACTCATGAAGTTGCAGTTTTTGATTCGCCCAAGGATTCTATTATTGCCTACATGATTAATTTAAATACCCATCCAGCATATCGCGTATTTCGGTCTATTCGTGCTGATTTACGTGCGCAGAAAGTTAAACCTACGGCTGAAAAGTTAGTCTATGGCTTAATTAATTATTCAGAACGAAAAGATGAGTACATTGATGAATTACTCGAAATGCTAAAACATAATAAACAATATCTACAAGGGAATAACGCGAATGCGTAATCGTACGTTAATTAACGGATTTATTTTTATATCGTCTATTTTTTTAATCAACAGCAGTAGCGCTGAAACCGTGTCTTTAGAATACAAAGGTTTTTATGACCGATTAAAGCAAGTCAATAAGCAAAACTATCCATTAGTTGAGTTAGCATTTAGCGTTCCAATCACCCCAGATTGCACCATAGTGTCAGGCAGTATTACTACCGAGAATGACCAATATCCATTAACGTATAGCAAACAACAGCGATTATTTATTCCTTATGATCCACAGTTAAAGTCTGATAGAGGGTTAGTCAATATTAAGGTGGCTGGAGAGGCTAAACAGTGTGCGATTGCCATGCAAGTTAGAGCGAAAGAAACCAAGCAAGGTTTCACTCAAACTGAACTGTTAGCCTTAACAGAGGATATGAATAAGCTGCTTGATGGTTTACAAGGTTTCCCGATGAAGTATTTCCGTAAACCGATTAATGGATTATCGTTTGAGTTTACAGATATGCAAAACCAGACAGTGAAAGTCGTTATCGATGATGTGGAAACGATTGCTAAGGAAAAATATACCTTAACAGTTGAACAAATAAATCAGCTAAAACAGATTTCATTTACTCAAAAGCCTAGCATTATCAGCCCTCTGGTGACCCAGTAATAATAAAGGCGTTGATGTTCATCAACGCCTTTCATTTAAATCGCGAGCGTTAACATGTTTACTAGGGTTTAAATGTTGCCACTACATCGATTCGATTGCTGATGTCTAAATTAATATGACCATTATTACTGATATCGACAAAATCAAACGCTGGTAAGTCTGCATCCGCTACATCGCCAGTGTTAACTACATCTGGATTACGTTTTAGTGATACAAAATCAAACTGTTCACGATCTACACCTTGCGATGGCGAGGTGTTTTGCATTGCAGTAAAGATAGTTTCAAGACGACCCGGATGTTGTTTGTCCCACATTTGTAGCATGTCTTTAACGGCACCACGCTTTAAATTCTCTTGCGAACCACACAAGTTACAAGGAATGATAGGAAACGATTTCAGTGTCGAATACTCTTGAATATCTTTTTCACGACAATAAGCCAAAGGACGGATGACGATATTGGCACCGTCATCAGACAAGAGCTTCGGTGGCATGGCTTTTTGTTTGCCAGCAAAAAACATATTTAAAAATAATGTTTCGATAATATCGTCACGATGATGACCTAATGCAATTTTTGTTGCACCAATATGTTGAGCAAAGCCATAAAGAGTACCACGACGCAAACGAGAGCAAAGAGAACACGTGGTTTTGCCTTCAGGGATTTTTTCTTTAACGATAGAGTAAGTATCTTTTTCGAGAATGTGATAAGCAACGCCTATCTCATCTAAGTAAGCTGGTAAAACGTGTTCCGGAAAGCCAGGTTGTTTTTGGTCTAGATTAACCACCACAATTTCAAATTTAATTGGGGCACGTTGTTGAAGATTTAATAAAATATCTAACATGGTGTAGCTGTCTTTGCCGCCAGAAAGACAACACATGACCCGATCACCATCTTCGATCATATTATAATCTGCAATGGCAGAACCAACGTTATGTCGCAGACGCTTTTGCAGTTTATTCATACGAGTAATATTTTTTTTAACGATTGTATCTACTTCAACTTCAGACATAAAAATGCGCCCAGTAACCAAGTGTTTCAGGGCGCGTATTATTCCAGTATTCTAGGTCAGGGTAAAGTAGTTAACCCATTCTAATGAACACTAATCTTGTAAAGGTGATTTATAACCATCGGGTTTGATCGCTAACAAGTCGCAATTTATGCTGTCGATAACATGCTCTGCAGTGTTACCAATTAATGCCGCTGAAAAACCAGTGCGACCAACAGTACCTAATACCACTAACTCTGCATCTAACTTTGCTGCCATTTCAGGAATAACATCTTCTGGTAAACCTTCTTCTACATGGCAATTTTCAAGAGGAATATTATAAGCTTGAGCTAAATATTGTACTCTTTGTTCATGCTGCATACGCACAGTGTTGTTATACACATTTGCATCAAAATCGGGCAACTCAATGGCTAAGTTAACTGGCGTACCAGGATAACCATTAACCAGATGCACACTAGCAGAGAACTTTTTAGCTAAATCAAGCGCATGGTTAATAATTTTACCGTTTAGGGTTTGATGATCTTCATCTTCACTCACCACATTAACGGCACAGACAATTTTGCCTTCAACTGGCCAGTCGTGTTCTTTAACCAGCAGCACAGGCACTGGAGATTTACGCATTAAATGCCAATCTGTCGGAGTAAAAATGACAGCTTTTAATTTATCGTGTTCATGGGTGCTTTTAACAATCAAATCATACTGACCTTTCATTGCATGATTAATCACGCTCTCAAAGGGACGATTATGCCAAACAACTTCAGTATTAATCTTGATATTAGACTGACTAAAACCACTAATCGCATTTTCTAACCAAGCAACACGTTGATCAATTACACCTTGACGCATCGCTTCACGTTCTTGGCTAGATAAGATTGAGGTCATCTCGTAAGAGAAGTCAAAAATAGATAAAAATGCAGTAATATCTGCCTGACTTCTTGTCGCTAATTCAACAGCACGTGCCAATGCGGGTTGATGATCCGTTGTAGGATTAATCACCACTAATATCTTCTTATAATCCTTCATATAACCTCCAAAGCTGTTGAGTTTTTTACTTGTTTATTTGTTGATAGTATTACCGTTTCCTAATGAATAAACTATGAGATAGATCATACAAATTTAATTTAAGTGGCAATCCGCGCATTTCCGGCAAGAGTACTTAATGCTGCATGATCCACAATCGAAATGTATTTGCCTTTAACTTCAATTAATCCTGATTTCTGGAATCGGCCTAATAAACGGCTAATCGTTTCTACCGTTAATCCCAAATAGTTGCCAATATCACCTCGAGTCATAGTGAGACGAAATTCATGGGGAGAGAAACCACGATTACCAAAACGATTCGCAAGATTATTAATAAATGCGGCTAAACGTTCTTCGGCATTTTTCTTAGAAAGTAGGAGGATCATTTCTTGATCACTCATAATTTCATTACTCATTAATCGCATGATTTGCTGACGTAGTTTAGGCATAGTGCCTGATAACTGATCTAGGGTATCGTAAGGAATTTCGCAAACCATTGACGTTTCTAATGCTTGCGCAAAGCTTTGATGTCGTAGGGCATGAATACCATCAAAACCAATCACATCACCGGCAAGATGGAATCCGGTAATTTGTTCGTCGCCTTGTTCTGTAATGGTATAGCTTTTAATCGTACCAGAACGAATAGCATACAGTGACTTAAGTGTGTCACCAGACTTGAAGATAAGGTCACCTTTTTGAATGGGTTTTTTACGTTCAATAATGTTATCTAGTTTATCAAGCTCATCATTGCTTAACGTAAAAGGAATACACAAGGCTTCCATGCTGCAGTCATGGCAATGAATGGCGCAACCAGTTGTGGATGGACGAGCTTTTATCAAATCTGAAGACATACCCATTCTCAATTTATGAAGACAATTATATGTTATACCATTCTGAACTAATAAGGTACTCCGACGATATAGAGTAATATTAGTAAACAGAAGTCTATTTATCACACCATGTTAGCTCTCAATACGTTATGAAAATGTGTATTAATTGCGAGTTCACTGACAACAATCTACGCATTAATGCTTGTTATATTATCTTATTTTCACAGTAACTAAATGTACAAATCACACGTCAAGCAATTGATTTAAATAACAATTAAATTCAGCCTTTGCTAATGCATATCAGCTAAAGTGGTTTTGTTATTGGCTGTTACAATATCATAAAATAACAGTGACCGAACTATATGAGTTGTTGAAAAGCGATGTAAAGTGTTTGCAAACCAAATACCACTAATAAGCCACCACTGAATAATCTCACTGCACGCTTTTGTACCCATTGCGCCAAGGTTTTCGCCGCTAAACCCGCAGCAAATAAAGCAGGTAAAGTGCCTAAACCGAACGCCAACATGATCAAGGCGCCTTGTAATGCGCTACCTGATGCAACAGACCAAGTGAGTGTGCTGTACACCAGTCCACAGGGTAACCAGCCCCAAACCATACCCGCCATAACAGCCTGTAGCGGGTGAGTTATCGGTATAAATTTACGGGTTAGCGGTTGTATATATTGCCACAACAATTTACCCACTTTCTCAATATGCACAATGCCGAACCATATCTGAGCAATATAAAGCCCAGTCAATATCATCATGACTCCAGCAAAAATTCTCAGGAATATTAGATAGCTATCAGCATCAAATAAATGACCTAAGGCTGACACACTGCCACCGACAATGGCCCCCGCGATGGTATAACTAAAAATACGCCCAAGATTATAGCTAAAAAGAAACGTCAGTTGATTGCCTAGGCGACTTTGGCCATTAGTGGGAATGTTGGCTGAAAAAGCACCAATTAATCCGCCACACATGCCAAAACAATGTGCAGCCCCCATTAAGCCAACAATAAATGCACCACCAAGATTATATTCAATCACAAGCTTTACTCTGGTTTATGTGCAGTGTCTGAGGCCATGGGTTCTGGCTTATTTTTTACAGCAGCGATATGAGTATCACTGTTTGATGGTTGCTTATCGATATCACTGGTTACACTGACGTTACCTTTATTGTTGGTACTGTCTTCATCAAATAAAATCGACACGCTTTGTCTATCAAGATCATCAAATTGTTCAGACTTTACCGCCCAAAAGAAAATTGAAACTGCAATTAATACAAACAACATCGCAATAGGTATTAATACGTAAATGATACTCATAATTTGATCCTAAGAAGGCGTAAACTGTTACTCACCACTATCAATGAGCTAACAGACATACCAATAGCGGCAATATACGGAGCAACATGTCCGGTAACCGCTAATGGCAAAATAATAATGTTATAAGCGAAAGCCCATAAAAGATTTTGATGAATGATGCGCTGGGTTTGCTTAGCGACATAAATAGCATCATTAAAACGTGATAGGTGATCGCCGAGTAAAATTAAGTCCGCACTGTTTTTGGCAATTGCACTTCCGCTTCCCATCGCTACTGACAAATTTGCACCGGCAAGTACTGGCGCATCATTAATACCGTCGCCAAACATGGCTACATTAGCATCTTGCTGTAAGCGATTCACTAAGCCTAACTTATCTTGAGGCGATAAACCTGAATGCACATCTGAAATACCAATTTTATGTGCTAAAAACTCAACATGTCCGGAATTATCACCACTGGCAATACTCAATTTTATATTGGCAGCTTTTAGCGCATTAACTGTCGCGAGGCTATCAACACGTAACTTATCAAGCATTTCTATTTTGGCAATTAGCTCGTTATCAATAGAAAGGTAAATCCACTGACTTTGAGTGGCTTTTACCGATATCGGTAACATATCTGGGCTAACAAATTGTGCCGTTCCAATAGACACTTGCTGTTGGTTCATACTGGCTTGAATGCCTAAACCAATATGATGTTCAACTGTGTCTACTTGATGTTGATTATCATAAAAAGGGCTAAACGCTAATGCAATCGGGTGGAGAGATCCTTGTTCAATGGCCGCTGCAATAGACAGTACTTGCGCTGATGAATATCCAGCAAAGGTTTGTACATCACCAATTGATAATTGGCCACAGGTAAGCGTGCCAGTTTTATCAAACACCACATGATTAATTTTGGTCAGTTTTTCAAAAATACCTGGTTTTCGTGGGATCACACCTAACTTAGTGAAAATAGCGGTTGCGCAAGTAACGGCAGTTGGCGTGGCAAGGGCGAGGGCACATGGGCAGGTTGCGACCAACACGGATAATGTAATCCAAAAAGCGTCTTCTGGAGATACGAACGACCAGACGACATATGTTATTGCCGCTATGGATAAAACCGTACCGGAAAAGTATCGCGCTAAACGGTCGGCAATTAAAGCAATGGTAGGTTTATTATTTGATGCAAGTTCTTGTAAACGAATGATCTCTGCAACTAGTTGATCTTGCCCAAGGGCTGTCACTCGCACTTCAATAGGTTGCTCGATATTGATGGTGCCGGCATAGACTTTATCTAAAACGCGTTTACTGATCGGCATTTGTTCACCGGTAAGCATAGCCTCATTGACGCTTGATTGTCCGGTTACCACTTCGGCATCAGCGGCAATCACTTCGCCTGGTTTGACTAAAATAATATCGCCAATGGTCAATTGTTTAGCGGCAATCTCAGTGATCTCACCTTCATGACATAAATGCGCTGTCAGCGGCACCAGTTTGTGCAAATTACTCGAACTAACAGAAGCTTTTTGCCTTGCAGCTTGTTCAAAGTAACGACCTAATAATAAAAAGAAGGTAAACATGGATACTGATTCAAAATACACTTCGCCATTGCCTTGCATAGTCGCAATACAACTGGCGATATAAGCACCTAAAATTGCAATTGAAACAGACACATCCATATTAAGTTTGCCACTTAATAAACTACGAAGAGCACTAAAATAAAAGGGTTGAGCTGAGTAAAGCACTACAGGCGCTGCAAAAATTAAACTTACCCAGCGAAAGTAGTCACGAAATTGAACATCCAGATCAGTAAAGTATCCGGTGTATAAGGCGAGGGCAAACATCATCACTTGCATGGTCGCAAAACCTGCAAGCCCTAAGCGAAGTAAGAATTTACGACTGTCTGCTTTAGATTGTTTTTCTTGATCATCAACTTGGTAGGGTGCAGCTTGATAACCAATTTTACTGATAATTTGTAAAATTTCACTGAGTTGAATACGTTCACTGTCCCAGCTGACTAACGCCCGTTGTGTGGTGGAATTAACCAGCACATTAGTGATACCCGCAACCGGTTTGAGTTTATGTTCAATTAACCAGGCACAAGCAGCACAGGTAATACCGTCGATAGACAAAGAGGTTGAATCAATAGCACCTTGTTTATGGACAAAATCTTGCTGCACTTCCGGTAGATCGTAGGCACTGTATTGCGACAACTGTTCTGGCACCAGTGCCGTCTGACGATTTCCAGGTTCACTGCGAAATTGATAATAACTGCTCAGGCCTGCATCCATTATGGCCTGCGATACGGCTTGGCAACCTGGGCAGCACATAGGCTGTGCTTGCCCATTTATTATCGTAGTAAACTGATCTCCCGTAAGAACTGGCTCATTGCAGTGAAAGCAAGATGTCATGTGGCTATACCAACTTCATTTAATAATTTTTAATCAGATACGCAGTCAATGTGTTATTAATTGAGCCAATATTCAACATCATCTTTAATATCAATTCGTTGCTGGATACGCCATTTGGCATCAAATCCTTCAATGCGTACTTCCCAAGGCCCTGTTATCGCAGAATCTAATGGGATGTGATACACGTAATTTGCGTCAGCAGTAGCATTTAAACTGAAGTCTTTGGCTTCTATTGTCGGATGGTAAAACTGCACATTCAGCGCTGCACGATATTCCGGACCACCTTGTTGGGTAATTTTTAATTCTTGATCTGCAACCGTGACTAAAAATTTCATGCCAATTTGTTGAGCATATTTTATTTTGCGCAAATCCATGTTTATCGCTTTACCTTGCTTATAGTAATCTTCTGCTACCAATGAGTCAGAATTATCTAAAGCAATCTTTAAGGTCGTTAAACTGGCAATAACGGCACACAAAGGCAAGATGATTAAAAACCAAGGCCAAAATTGCTTATACCAAGGGAGTTGATCCGACATAATACATCCTAAAATAGTGGTAATAATTCGGGGGACATTTTACCCCGTAATGGCTTAATAATCACTTAAAAAAAAGGCCTCGATAATCTCGAGGCCTTAATATTACTTATAACTAACTATTTGTTTGATAAGCTATAAACGTAAGCTGTAATGACGTGAACTTTCTCTTCACCAAGAATGTCTTTCCATGCTGGCATCACACCGGCACGACCATTAATGATAGATTCAGCAATCACACCACGGCTTCCGCCATATAACCAAATGTTATCAGTTAGGTTGGGCGCGCCCATGAACTTGTTACCTTTTGCATCCATACCATGGCATGCAAAACAACCTTTCATGAATGAACCTTGACCTTGGGCTGCTAACGCTTCGTCATGTTCACCACCAGATAGTTTTATGACGTATTCAGCTAGACCTTTAATCTCGCTGTCTTCGATAGGTAAACCACCTTTAGGCGGCATCATACCGTTACGACCATTCATTAACGTGGTTTTAATAGTGGCTAAATCGCCACCATATAACCAATCGTCATCTGTTAGATTCGGGAAGCCTTTAGAGCCGCGAGCATCAGAACCATGACACTGTGAACAGTTTTGTAAAAACAAACGTCCGCCCACTTTTAATGCTTCAGGATCTTTTACCAACTCTTCTAACGGAGTCGCTAAGTAAGCCGCAAAAATAGGACCGTATTTTTCGTCAGCGTGAGCCACTTCTCGGTCATACTGTGATAAACGGTTATCATTTTTTGCTGCTTCAATCGCTGCCGCTGAGTCAGCTTTAATGCCTTTGTCAGTGCCAATACTTTGGTTAGAACTTGTCCAACCAAACAGACCTTTATAGTTTCCTAGGCCTGGATATAGAGCTAAATAGATCACACCGAAAACGATGGTTAAGTAGAACATGTACGCCCACCACTTTGGTAGTGGGTTGTTCAGTTCTTCAATACCATCAAAACTGTGGCCCATCGATTTACCTTCTTCTACACCAGTGTAGTTATTATTAACTACCTTAAGAAGGATAAAACAACCAGCAATGACCACAATCGTCAGTACAGAAATCCAAATGCTCCAGAAGTTACTCATAATCATTACTTCTGATCTCCCGAGTCTTTCGACATTTTTGCAAGTTCTTCTTCTGTAAACACTAAGTTCGCCGCTTCGTCAAATTTTGACTTGCTGTGCTTACTGTATGCCCAGAAAAATATCCCCACAAAAGTCACCATAACAATTATGGTCAAAATACCTTGAAAAGTACCGTAATCCATTATTGCCTCCTATTTGAGTGCGTGACCCAAAGATTGCAAATAAGCGATCAGCGCCTGCATTTCTGTCTTGCCTTCAACCGCTTTTTTAGCGCCAGCAACTTCTTCATCAGTGTAAAGATCATTACCTTTGTAGCCGCCTTTATGCAGGTTACGCAGGATTGTCATCTTGTCACCGGTCAGTTCACCGTCTAGCACATTTTCAGCTAACCAAGGGAAACCAGGCATGTTTGATTGCGGTACAACGTCACGAGGATTGTTTAAATGAACTTCATGCCATCTGTCGCTATAACGCCCACCAACACGTGCTAAGTCAGGACCTGTTCGCTTAGAGCCCCACTGGAATGGATGATCCCAAACAGACTCACCAGCAACAGAGTAGTGACCATAGCGCTCAGTTTCAGCTCGTAAAGGA
Source organism: Shewanella sp. SR43-8 (assembly GCF_014163775.1). Lineage (NCBI taxonomy): Bacteria > Pseudomonadati > Pseudomonadota > Gammaproteobacteria > Alteromonadales > Shewanellaceae > Shewanella > Shewanella sp. SR43-8. The sequence continues at coordinate 217,226 of NZ_JACJDX010000007.1, forward strand.
CGGATCATTTGGCTGTGACAGTTGTAACAACCTTCACGAACATAAATGTCACGACCTTCAATTTGTAAAGCTGTATACGGAATCAGACCTTCAACTGGTTCAGTTGTGTCTTTTTGAAATATCAGCGGAGTAATCTGCACTAAACCACCAAAACTAATGGCGATAACGGTGAAGATAGCAAGCAGACCGACATTCTTTTCAATTAATTCATGATTAAATTTCATCGAATCGGCTCCTTAAGCTTCTGCAATAGCAGGTAATGAATCTTTAGACGCTTTAACGGTACGAATAACGTTATAGGCCATAAGCAACATACCGGATAAGAAGAAACAACCACCAATAAAGCGTACAAAGTAGAATGGGTAAGAGGCTTCTAAACTCTCGACGAAACTGTAAGTTAGAGTTCCATCTGCGTTAACCGCACGCCACATAAGACCTTGCATAACACCTGAAATCCACATACTGACGATATACAATACAGTACCGATAGTCGCTAACCAGAAATGAACGTTAACCAGCTTCATGCTGTACATACGACCATGACCGAAAAGAATTGGGATTAAGTGATATAACGAACCAATAGACACCATTGCAACCCAGCCTAGCGCGCCAGAGTGAACGTGACCAATAGTCCAGTCAGTATAATGAGATAAAGCATTAACTGTTTTGATTGCCATCATTGGGCCTTCGAAGGTAGACATACCATAGAAAGACAATGAAACAACTAAGAAACGTAATACAGGGTCTGTACGAAGCTTATGCCACGCACCAGACAGGGTCATAATACCGTTAATCATACCGCCCCAAGAAGGTGCGAATAGGATTAATGACATTACCATGCCTAATGACTGAGTCCAGTCAGGTAGGGCAGTGTAATGTAAGTGGTGAGGACCGGCCCAGATGTATAACGCAATCAATGCCCAAAAGTGAACAATTGATAAACGATATGAATAAACTGGGCGACCAGCTTGCTTAGGCACGAAGTAATACATCATCCCCAAGAAACCAGCAGTAAGTAAGAAGCCTACCGCATTATGACCATACCACCACTGAACCATCGCATCGACTGCACCAGAGTACAGAGAGTAAGACTTAAATAAGCTTACTGGTACTGCCATTGAGTTAACAATGTGAAGTACTGCAACAGTAATGATAAAGGCACCAAAGAACCAGTTAGCCACATAAATATGGGACGTAGTTCGTTTAGCGATTGTGCCAAAGAAAACAATTGCATAGCTGACCCAAATAATCGTAATCGCGATATCGATAGGCCATTCTAATTCTGCATATTCTTTACCTTGAGTAAACCCCATTGGTAAAGTGATAGCAGCTGCAATAATAACGGCTTGCCAACCCCAAAACGTAAATGCGGCCAATTTAGGCGCAAATAGACGGACTTGGCAAGTGCGTTGCACAACATAGTAAGATGTAGCGAAAAGAGCTGATGTTCCGAACGCGAATATCACAGCATTGGTATGTAAAGGTCGTAAACGACTAAACGTTAACCAAGGTGTGTCGAAGTTCAGTTGCGGCCAGATTAACTGAGCAGCAATAAATACACCTACTGCCATACCAAAGATTCCCCACAAAACTGTGGTTAATGCGAATTGGCGAACAATAGTGTAATTGTAATCAGCGCCTGTAGACTGGGAATGGTTCATCATAATGCTTCCACGGCTTATTACTTATACTTTTAATATTTAGTAAAGCGAGCTTTACCAGTTAGATTGACAGGAGGTTATAAATTGAGCTTTTAAAAGCTATTTTTAAAGCCATTTGTCAAGGTGTTACCTCATGTTAATTCTCTCTAGCATGAGGCGGTGTTATGATACTTGAGCTAAGTCAAAAAAGATACTTCACAAAATATACCAAAGTTGATCTAGATCAAGCTCTGGAAGATAATGTTACTAACTCAGCCTAAAAGGTTAAAAATTGTGCACAAAATTATCCAGATTTTTATTTTGACCATTTTCTTAATGTTTTTAGTAGCCTGTGACAAACCAAAAACACAAGAAAAGGATGATTTAGCAATTGATACCAGTTTATGTCAATTTTCTGCTGGAGAATGTTACAAAAAAGTAGCCGACTTACAAGTTGGTTTACTGATTGATCCCGTTAATACTCCTAGCGAGAAACCATTAATAGTTACGCTGAATAGCAATCAAGCGATCACTAATATTTCAATGAGAATAGAAGGGCGCGATATGTTTATGGGGATTATCCCCGTTTCATTGTCCGAAATTAAAGACAATACTTATCAAGGCTCTTTAATCTTTGGCTCATGCAGCAGTAATTATATGGTTTGGCGGGTATTTATCTCATTTGATTACCAAAAACAAACACGTACCTTGATATACGACTTTTTAGCGGATAACGATAACCAGTAGGTCAATGGTTTAATCATCCTGCATATCAATACCTTTGCAGGTTAGGGCAGAGGTAACTTAAACCTCGATACTAAAATGACGTTTTCTTGTTCTGAGATTGAACCTCTGTTCCTATATTTATTAATAGTGTGATATTTCACCGCCAAACGCTGCTGTAAAATGTGATTATTAACCTTTTTGACCCCATTCTTATGCAAGCCAATCATTTCTACTCACCATACATTGTTGAAACATAACTATTTATGTTAACTAAATTGTGACAAACCGCGCAGAAGTGACGTTAACACTAACAACATAATTGATAATCATTCTCATTAATGTATGATAAATCTAACTCGCTCAATCTTCAAACTGAGAAGGGAAGAGGGTAAACGTGACAGAGCCCAGAATCAACGTGGCTAGTTACAATAAGCGCTTAATAGATATAGTTAAAGAGAAGGGGGTAGACATGAACAGATTAAATGTCTCTATTGATGCAGATAAAGTGGCCCAATTAATCAAAGCAGGCCATTTATGTGCTGCCGACCTGCAATGTTTAGATAAGGCAAGTAAACAAACCGTTTGGCAGTTATGTCTATGGAGCTGTCAAAAACGAACATCTTGCCACAATAAGCAATGCCATCAGGCGTGTACTAGATTAAATCCCATAGATCATTGTCTTTCACAACTGATATCAGACCAGCATATTGCCGTAAACACATATTAAAATGACCCATATTAAAATCTACAATTGAAATCTGTTTCGTTAAAAAATCATCATCATTGATGCCGATAAATAACATTATCGGCATCAGGCAAAAAATAGTATAATAAACGAATGTAATCAATAACCTATATTTAAGAATATGCCAAAGAACATAAGTGATGAGTTACCGCCAGTATTGCCACTATTTGATGCGGCAGAGTATGTACTTCAAGGTAATGCTTACATAAATCAATATATTACCAAAATATCAATCGAAAAAGTTGCTGATGCAGGACTCATAATAGAGCATTGTGCTGATTGGTTATTTGAGCAAAAGCAGTCTGAAAATAACTATAAAGCCTATCGTAGCGAATTAACTACGTTTCTACATTGGTGTTTCGATGTTGTGGCATTATCGCCTATATCAGTCACACGAAAAGACATTGCCAAATACATCGATTACTGCCAATCACCACCAAAAGCATTAATCGGGTATTTTAATGTTGCGCAATTTAAACTCAATAAAGCCTCTGGAGAGCGGTCACCAAACCCACAATGGCGACCATTTATAGGCAAAAAACAACTTGGGAAATGTTTACCATATCAACTAAGTGATAATGCACTTAAGACCAAAGTTGCCATATTATCGTCATTTTATGGCTATCTCATTAGCGAGGAATATACCGAGCGAAACCCAGCTCAGTTATGGCTTAAACACAGTCGGTTTGCCATAAAACGTAAATTTACTATCGATGAAGACAATAATCATCACGCATTTACCGAGTTACAGTGGTCTTATGTTATTAGCACCGTTAGCCAATTGGCCAGCACTCAGCCGGAACAACATCAACGCAGTTTATTTCTCATTACACTATTATATAGCTGCTATTTACGCATATCTGAAATCAGTGCCCGTGCAGGTTATGCGCCCATCATGAGCCAGTTCAGACAAGATCCACATTCTGGTATTTGGTATTTCCATGTGCCATTTTCCAAAAGCGGCAAAGCCCGTAATATTGCCATATCAAAAGCCTTGCTGGCTGGATTAGTTGATTATCGACGTTATTTAAAGCTCAGCGATTTACCCAATATCAACGATCAACATCCTATATTTGTCAGGCACAAAGCCGCAGCCCACGGACGAGAATCTGGTGTCATCAACGCCAATCTTGGTATTCGACATATACGAGACGAAATAGACAAGCTCATTAACTTAGCTGCAGACAATGCCGCTAAAGATGGTTTTGAACATGACAGTCAACTTATGCGAAAACTCAGTGCTCATAATATTCGTCACACTGGGATCACCCATGATATCAATATCAACCGGCGGCCATTATCACATGTCCAGGCCGACGCTGGTCATGAGAGCATCGACACAACATCACAGTATTTGCACACCACACAAACTGAACGACATCAAAGTGCATTCAATAAACCATTAAATCATCTCGCTGAGATTAAATAATTGCTAGGAACAGACCGTAAAAAATTAAAGTATGCAATCTCAGCACGATGTTAAACACAGTATTGATATATGTATGCTAGGTTTTGATTAGAATGCCCATGTAAATGAAACATACTGTTGATTCGTTTCGTTATTGAACATAACTGCAAATGTGCGCATATATATCACCTCACATAAGTATGCGCACAATGTATATTATGTTAAATAGGATATGCGCAAGCCATTGACTTTAGTCGATTTATCATAATCCAATGTTAACCCCCCATTATATATAGTGTTTATAGTCTAATCGTATGTTTTGACACGTTGATATTGTTTTATTCTAATAACCGTCAAAAACATAACTTTTATTAGCTTTGATGATTATAACCTTATGATTATTTTTTTCGTTTATTTATACGAAAATATTATAATGAGAACATAAAAAAATGATCAGAAATTTTAAGAATGCCCACAATTATTTGTATTTACACAGCCACAAAGAGAAGTTTTTAACCCTTTTCAACAATGATTATAGATCGATTTGCGATTATTTTGATGTGAACAAGGCCACGGCTTACCGTTGGATAAAAGCAGGTTTACCTGGCAATAAAACCGCTTTGAGGCTTTTAGACGTTGCTGCTTCTGGTTATTTACCCTGTAATTTAGCATGGAATGGTTATTTTATCTTCAATGACCGATTGATCACTAAATCGGGTTTTGTGCTGTCTGCATGGGAATTAGATTCGATGTGCGAAACGCTTGGACGTGATCCAACCGCTTTTAAGGTAATGAATCAGACCAGAAATTTTAAACCCTGGCGTGATCGTGAGCCTGAGTTTGTGAAGAAGCTACGCCAAGAGTAATAAAAAAGCCGCTGAATGCGGCTTTAATGTTCTTCTCTGAACTTATTTGCAATTTGTATGTACCTGTTCATCAAATCAATGTTTTCGGCTTTATTGTGAGCATCAGGTGCTAAAATGTCTATTAAGAGAAAGTGATCATGATTTATAAAACCTGTTGCATAAATCAACCAATCGTCAGATGTTCTACTGTACTGGTAAGTTATTGCATTAAAGCTACCTAAATGCACATGATGTAAACCAGCAAATTTAGCGTCACTTGGTCTAACTAATGGCGCATCTCTACCAAATGTTACAGGTGTATTACGATTCAATTTGTATTGTTTAAATTGATCAACGATTGGCTTTATTGTAGGGGTATTCCAAATAGGCCATTCGGTTTTAAAAACTTTTATGCCTCTACCCATGTTATAGCAAATTCCTTTTTCTCTTTTTTTATAACCTTATGTAACTCTTCAATATCAATTTTTGTTGGTACTGCCAAATTATCATGCATTTGACGCTCAATATTAAGATACATATTATATCGTTCAATACACTTAGAGCACTCGTTGATTAATAATTTTGGAAAACCAGCTTCTTCTTGAAGCAAAGCTTTAAAGCTGCTCATCTGATCTAAAAGTTCAATTGCTTCAGCTAAGTCAGCATCAGATAGACTTGGAGATTGCTCTCTCATTAGTGTTTCTATTGTGTCTTCAAGAAATTCGTTTAAACCCTCTAAAGAAAGCTGCAACCCTTCAAGGATCAACTTTATTCCTTTATCAAGTTTGCGTTTAGCATTTGCTTTTTTGGCATTTTGTTTTATCGCTTTCATAGTAGAAAACGGTAAAAAAATACCTAATAAATGGTCATGAATTGTAGCTGCTGTCATAGGATGTCTCATTTAACCTTTAGACTTCACTTATCGATTACCTGTTAAGTATAATATTTATACTCACGAAATAACACTATTAATATTTTGCTTTAATTATCTACGTTTTACCCAAGCTGCAAGCACGACAACCAAAAACGCTAATACGGCAATCAGTTCGTTACTTGGTTGCAGTCTTACCACAACAGGATCTGGCGTTCGTACATCAACAGCAAAGTCAGTGGGTAGATCGTTGAACATAGGCCGCTATCTCCTTGTCTTTAATCGTGTGAGTGGTTTCCAATATGGTTACGCGCCGGTCAATATTGTTTATTAGCTCACTGAGTTCGAGGCGTTGCTCGTTGATTGCCGTTTGTATGTTCATCAATAAGAACACTACGGCCAAACCAAAGCCGCCGGCTCCAGCGCCTTTGATTAGCTCGTTTTTATCCATACTTAGCCCCGCCAAACCTTGGTTACTTCTTTTTTTCGCTCATTGCGAAACGCTTCCCAGGCACCAACAGCGCCAACAGCTGCCACGCCTAGCCCCTGCCCTGATACCACTGCATCACCTAGGTTGATAACTGCGTTGGCTGCATCTGGATGAATACCGGCCACAGCTGCACCGATTAACGCGATACCGCGCCAGGTTGACCATTGTGTTAAGTAATTTTTTAGCTTTTCCATTAGAGATCCCCTTTTGTTATCGGTCGCCCGATCAAGTGTGTGTATTTGGTTTTTAGAAAACGGTCATCAAATAGTGCATTGAGCAATGATTGATATTCAGGCGCTTTATACAGCACGTTCCAGGCGTCCTGACTTATACGGTTATAGTCGTCCAAGTACCAGGGCTGAATGACTAATGACGTCAGTTCGACCGGCTGATAACCACCCGCCCATGCTGCAACATCAGACCAGGCTTGCCCCAATGGTGCCGTGGCTTGTTCTGCTAGCTTGTCGCCGGCGCGATACATTTTATTAAGCGTGTACAGGCCATAAATGACGGCTACGGCTATAACGGCGCTTTGGGCTTTAATTAAAGCCGGCGCTAACTGCTGCACTAATTTCGTTGATGTCATAAGGGTTATATCCGTTTTCAAAACTGATCATTGCTGCGACAACTTGCACATAATCTAATTGAGTTAATACCTGGCTTTGAGAAACTCCAGCTTTACGGCTTACAAAGTCGATATAGTTGCCGGTTGGGTTATTGTCGCTAGGCGGTGCCCAACGGTTAACAATACCGCGAACCGTGTTTAGCCCATATTTATCACGATAGGTTTTCATCGTTTTAGCTGCGGCGCGAATACCATAAAAAACGCTGCTAAATGTAGCAAAACGCCCATCAGAGCCGGTTTGACCGTTCCATGGATTACTGGCGCTATACTCTACATTTAGCGGGTTATTGTTGCGGACCCCCTTGGTTGGCTCCATTGTGCCGCCTAAGCCTGGATAAGGTTTTTGTTCTGGCATGATGACTAGCTCCATGTTGTCCCAGGGGAACAACAGATTGTTTAAATCAAAATTGAGGAAGTCGGGTTGTCTCGGGGTTTGGGTTGTCGCGGTTGTTCCCTGCACATGGGAATTGGTAACAGGCATTTGAGTTGGTTGCCTGGATGCTCTAACGAACACCCAAGCCCCCAGGGAGGCGATAACAGCGAGGCCAAACGCAAGGCCGCGCATTAGTTAATTTCCGCCAACCAAGAAACGGTCACGCCATCAAGATAACCGCCAGCCACTTCGATCGGATAACTGATAATCGTTGTTGTCGGCGTCATCCCTACTCCACCCTGAAATACGTTTATCGTTTGGTCTGTTTTGTCATAGTGTATTGCTGTCGGGTGGTCACTTTCTGGCTCCGCTAACACTATCCCGCTTGAATACCAGCTTATTACAGCCGACTTTGTCGAGTCACTGATTACCCCGATTTCATTTTTCCCCGAAAAAATCACTGTCGCACCAATGGCGATAACTCGACTGATATAATTCAAGGTTTCTGGCAACTGTTTATCAAATACTGACCACGTTTCTCCGCCGTCACCTGATGATAATATGCACACCTTTGATGCGCCCCTATCGTAACCCACACAAAACCCATTATCGCCCACAAACGCTATACTGTTTTGATTGCCTAGTTCTACCCTGTCAAAGCAAAAAAACCATCCGTCTTCTTTGGTCAAATCGTAATAATATAAGCTGTCCGCAAATGCTAAAAACACCTTTTTTCTATCTTGGGAAATAAACGCATTTCGGCACTGCTCTATTGGTGCGATAGGCAGTTCTCGCCACGAATTGCCACCATTAAAGCTGACAAACGTTAAATTGTAACTGGCGTATACAATTGTCTGCCCATCATCCGATACGCTCCCGCCTGCATCGCCTACGCCAAAATACTGCCCCTTATCTACTGGGGTTCCATCTGTTAAAACGCTTTGCTGCACAGTTACAACATGCTCTAGCGTTTTTCCGTCTGTTATCTTGTAAATTCTGCCGAAATCCTCTGAAACGTAAACGGCGTCCTCGTCAGTCTCTAACCACACACAACCCCACACCCTTACATCATCTGGACGGCGGCATGAAGTCCACGTTAAACCGTCATCATCAGACCATATCGGTACTTCATTTTTATGTGCAACTAAAATCCCATTCGATAGCTTTTTCATTGCGTTAATTTCATAATCTAGCCCGCTTGGTGGCGTGACAAAATCTTGCCATTTTGGCGCTGATTTTTCTACTGCTCCTGCTGCAATTGTTACTTTTGCAGGCTCACGATATACCCAAATATCACCGCGAGAGTCTGCCTTGATTTTTTCGTTTGGTTCTAATGTAAACCCATTAAACAAATCAACATCTAGCCCGCCAATTTGACAAACATCACTGACTTTTATTGATACCGCTTTGCGGCGAAAATCGGCAGGTATAGCAAGTGTCTTCCCCGCTGGACAGAAAACTGTCCCGCCGTTAACGTTTGCGGCTGAACCTCCGCCTGCTAATCTTGAATAATCTAGACGGGTATTTGATAGCCAAAATTCGACATATTGCGCGGTATCACTGACAATTTGAAATTCATCAATTGTTAACGGAAATTCAGCGGCCATGCCCTCGCGTAAATCAGTTGTTAAATCGACGGTTGATGTCGCTCTATCCAAAAATTTAACCCGTACCTGGTCAGCGGCGGTTAACAGATAAAAATAACGGCCTTTCCCGTTAACGCTATTATATTGACCCGCTTGTAACGTCATTCTATAAAGCATTTTTTAATGTCTCCTTGACACGATAACCACCGCGCCCAATACCACCACGGCGAAACCGCCAACCATTAACAACATGGTGTTGTTGTTGTCTTTTGCCAGCTGAGAACCATCTGAACGGCTATACCCATCGGCAAAATTGAGCATATCCTCAAACCCTGATATAAGCTGGTTAGTCGCTTGTTTGTTGGCCTCATTGCCACTGTCCATTGCTGTTTTAGCCAGTGTTTCGGCTAAATAGGCGCTGTTGTCCATTGAGCGACCAGATAAAAAGGTGTTGTTGTCGTTCGCTTTTGATGTTGCATCGGTGATTAGTTCTGACAATTTGTAATTGTTATTCATTGAATCGCTGGCTAAATCACGACCTAATTGCATTGATATATCAGCGTTGGTGCTGACATTTTGCATCGCATCTGAGCCAAAATCATAAGCAGCATCAAGGCCACTTCTCAAAATATCGCCTGTTTCAGTCAGGGTGTCAGAGCCTAAGCGCATCATTTCAATATTTGCATCAGTTCCGCGATTAAAAATATCCACTGCACCATTGATGACATTTTCACCCTGGCGTTCACTAGACATGGTGAAATCCGAGACAGCGTTAAAACCGTCGCTGATAATGCCGGCGCCCTGGCTGAAAAAGATAGGTAATGCATCCACGATATCCCCGACAAGCTTAAACGCACCGCCGTCTGTTACTGTGTTGCCGCTACCATTCAAAATCAGGCCGTTATTTGCGCCCTGAATGCCAAACGTTGTCGAGTTGTTTTCTGTTGCCTGTGTTGAGGCACTTCGAGAAGATGAACCCATTTATAATACCGCCCTTAAAATGGTTTCAGCTGGTTTATAGCCGAAACGTTTACCCATTCTGAGCATTGCATTCGGGCGCGTTGTGTGAAGTCTGACGCTATAAAATCCCTGTGCTTTGGCTTGCTCGTGTATTTTGTCCAAATAAGGCGCTGAGTTACGGCCAGCGGCGGCGACAATGACTAACTCATTACCGTTGGCCGCTTTCTCACCACGGGTGACTGTGTAAAATTCACCATCACCCCACATGATTAACTGCGCGTTGCCCTGGTTAACTTCGTGCTGAATTATTGCTAAATCATCACCCAAGGCCGGCGCGAGTTTTTGCCATGCTGCGGCTATTTTTTCTTTAAGATGATCAACACTGCTACTGCTAATGCTGCTATCAATAGCCATGAATTCGCCCCGCCTCCGCTGCCCATTCCAAATGAGACATTGCCGCCTTGAAATGCGGCATTATTAACTTGGTCGCCCGTGCCGCTACTTGCTGCGCTGCTGTTTGACAATCCGCCCTCTGGTCCCATTATTCGACCTCTTTTGGTTTAGTCATAACGTAAATAATCAGCCCTGCAGTAACAGCGGCGGCAACAGTTGTGAAAAATTGTTTCATGCCGCCCCCTGGTTACTTTCGCGATAGCCAAAACAAAATGGCAATCAATGCAACGGCTCCAAACAATGTACCGGTGCCAATTTTTAACCCCATTGCAGCTTTTTCTGCCAGTGTTTGCGCAGCGTTGGCCGTAGTGATGCTATTGTTTGGATTGACCGTTTCGGTGGTTGTGTTCAGTTCGCGCTGACCTTGACCTGTATAGTCTTTCATGGTCTGGATCTGTTCATACTTCATGTAAGAATCAAGACCGTTGGTTAACAGACTATTGAATCCACCTAGCCAATCAGCGGTAAATGGTGAATTTTGCTTAGGTAACACCGCTAAATTATTTAGCGGCGTGTTAATGCTATTTCGTGAAGTTGGTGCCATAGGTCACCCCCTTAAATACCGGCGAATACGTCAAAGTATTCAACAAACACATAAGCCAGAGTGCCAGGTGTTGTGCCAGAATTAGCATGAACTAACACGCGAAAATCTTGTAAGCCGGCCATGGTTAATGCCTGGGCTGGATCACCTTCTAACACAAAATCAGCCGATACAATGCCAGCCTGCGGCACACGGCCATGATCACGCTGGATTTTTTCAGCAAGTGGCGTCTTGGCTTCATAAACTCGGATTGAGTCCATTTCAACGTCCATTTCTTCAATGTCTGCGGCGGTGACAATGTGAATCGCTGCAATTGAACCGGTGACCGGACGTAAAATTTTATCAATCTGGTTAATGCCTGGATTAAGTGAAATTGGGATGTTTTTCACTTTGGTGATCATGCCGATTGGGGCGGCATTCGACAAAATTGCGGTCGCTGTCAACGTTGGAGCTGCTGCGGCTGCGTCAATGTCCATCTTGATAACAACGCCATTGATTGGATCTGGGAATGGATTACCTTGGCTGTCAAAGCTGGCAGTGCCTAAACCGAAATAACGCGCCTCGGCTAAGGTTTTCATTTCATCACGTTTAAAATTAAAGTCGATGACACCGGCTTCAACATTGTGACCTAAGCGTTTGTTAAAGTCGGTTAACTCAACTGCTGAGTGATATTCGACAATGGCCTTTCCGTTGACTTCAACGCGAATGTTTTTCATCTGCGCCAGGGTGACACCGGCGTATTGAACATGGATTTTGTCAAATGTGCGACCCAGTGGTAATTGCAACGTTGCCGTGCTGCCAGGTGCAACAAGTGAAAACGAGGGTAATAGCTTGGTTGTACGTGCCATAAATGCCCCCTTAGCCGATTGAGCGACGAACTGTCGCGTTATTGTTTGATAGATAAATCAGCACAACCGAAATGAGTGCTGCACCACCTAGCAAGTAAAAATCATGTGTTTTCATAGCTAAAAAGCCTCTGTTATATGAGCAATATGCAGTGGAATTAATAGCAAGACGTTTGGTTAAATAACCAGCTAGATTCGGTCAATGGGGGCATGTATTCGGTAAAATTCGGTGCATTTAGTGATAATCGGACATAAAAAAACCGCTGAATGCGGCTTTTAATTTGGTGACCGGTAACATCAATTAAACACATTTCGCAAGTCTAGCTGTTCGACATTGCCCCATCCTGGTAACTTTTTGATATAGGTTAACGGTTCGAGGGCGGCGATTTGTTCAATCTCTATCGAACATTCTTCAGCCATGCGTTTAGCATCGGCTTTAGCCTCTTGGATCCCGATGATCTTATAGGGTGATTGACTAAGCACAGTTTTCGGTACTTCGGTCGACCGCTGAAACACGGTATGAATGACTAAACCAAATTTTCGGCCACCGGTTAAACATTCACCAAGGGCGCTTTGCTCTTTGCCCGTGGTATCACACCATTTGGCAACCTCTTCAATCACTACATCAAGGCGGCGTGTTCCGTCTGCGGCATGCCACATCAATTCACAGAACCACAGCATTTCAGTTCGACTCGGTTTAGCCGGCTTGTATGCAATTCGGAATGGTCTTTTTGTTCCCCAGGCATCAAAAAAGGCAATAGCAAACGCTTTACGGCTCGAATAGTGATACACACGCTTTCCTGCAAAGCCGATATCAAGCTTTGAGCCTGTTTGGTAAACATAATCACCATAAGGGTCAAAAATCGCGAGACAGGGCGATTTAGGCATCATTTCGGCATATTGCACAGCAACAGACTTACCGCCGCCCGTCCCTGCCGTGTAACAGCAATGAAGTGCTTTCAGTTGGTTGTTTTTATTAATGGCCATGATTTTTTATCACCTCCCGCTGTATTTGGGCGATCACTTCTGGCGAATAGCTGCGCCGTTCGCCGGCAATGAGTACCGTTAACGTGCCGTTGACATACTCAAGTTCAAAATCAATCAGCGCACCGTTAAGCGTTAAACCGGAGAGAAAACCCGATAACACATCAAATTGCACGTCTTTGGTAAAATCGGGATTATTCGTCATAGCTTACCGCCTCGGCTTTTTTGGCTTTTTCTTCCTCGGCCAATTCTTTTGCCTGAGCGCGTTTTTGCGCTTTGATGTTCGACACAACCGATACGCCAAACAAGCACACCCCTTTTAAGGCAATAATCTCAATGCGGTATTTCATTACCGCTTTCATCCAGGGCGGCATATTTTCAAAGTCTTTACCGTACTTGACGATAAGCGGCGCTAAATCCTCAGACAATAAATCAATCTCAGTGCTGGTAACTTGAACATTTGTGCGAGTAATAAGGCCACAAACATACATGATCCCCTGTGCGCCATTAGTGACCATCACACGAGCAGCTGCAACCGTGATTTTATCAACTGCATCTGATTTTTCCGGCTTGTTGTCGCGTTCTTGACTTTCTGCGCGGCCAATAAACTCCTCGAGCTCATCATTTGACGTTTCGAGCGTTTCCGTTGCGCTTTGTTGGCTGGTTTGTGCTGCCATCCCATCGGTAAACACTGGGACACTTTCAGCTTGTTCTTCTAATTCCATATCAATCACCGTTAATTCATTGAAGCGCGTACACCGAACGCGGCCAAAACAAGACACACACCGCCACCAATCCACCAACCTAGCTTGCTAGATTTGGTTTCATCTTGTTCCTGGTCTGGTTGCAGATTTTCGGGCGGTACCCAATCAGCTAACTGATTTTCGGTATCGGCTTTGGTGTTGGTTTCGGTTGGGTTTGGTTTAGTTGGTGCGGGTTCTGGTACCAGGGCGGCTAACTCTGCATCTGGCGCAACCATATTTTGCCGCCAAAATGCCTGAATAGCTTCACCGCTACGCTGATCCATTTTGCATTTAGGGCAATAGGTATACAGCAATTTTTTACCGTTTGAGCGCTGGCGAACCTCCATCTCACTTGAGCAGGTATCACAGCGCATCTTGCCGACAATATCAGGATTGGTTTTCTTCATCGATAACCCCTGATTTTATGAGTGCTTGCCGGCCAACTTCAACGTCAGATTGCAACATTAAAACCTGGTGCATGAGTTTCTCAACTTCGACAATAATCGCACCGGTTAAGGTTATCGCGTCTTGAGCGGCGTTTTGCATTACTTTGGATTTAGCATCGAGTCGATAAGCTGGAATTTTATCAGCCTCGGCCATACGACTTAAAATATCGTTTAGCTGATCTGATAATTTTTGCGGTGGTTTTACCATTATGATTCAGCCTCCCATTCGTTAAGTAAACGGGCGCTTTCTTCATGGATAGCAAACACAGTCTCATAATCAAGACCGGTGAAATTAAAAGCGGGTTCAGCTGGCGCTGATTCAGTGATTGCGGTTGGTGTTTCGGTTGCAATGCTATCGTCCAGGCTTGGAGCTTGTTTTTGTGCCTGAGCTTGTAACACTTTAACGTTTGGTCTGTTTAATTTACGCATTTGGTACCCTCTACCGTTTGGTTGGTTGAGGGTTGTCTCAATACATAGGCTACCAGTTAACCAAAAAAGTGCAAATTTCGATTTGATTTATCTTTCTTGCCAAGCCATCGCGAAGCGATAAGCCCCGCAGGGACACCAAGCCATGCTTACAAACGAAGTCAGACGGCCGGAGGCAAAACCAAGCAACGCGCACCGCTTTGATACTGTCCCCTAGCGCAGCTAGGAAATGGACAGGCATCATCAAATTAATGCTTTATCCCCAAGCTTGCGAGGGGTAAAGCATTAATAAGACTCTCTCTCTTTATGTAATAAAGACACTAGGAAGAATGACTATGATGTATAAATGTTCGGTGTATATACTCGGAGTAGTTATTTCGCTAAATCACAGCTTATGCACAACCTTATCCACAGCTTGGTTGGGATTCGGTCTATCTGTTTGGGTTCGGTTTGGTTCTATGCCTGGTCGTTCAGTAGATAAATCTAATACAACTTAGTTAAATTGATGGTTATTTAACCAAATTTGGTAATTTCGGATCGTGAAAATCCGCATTTAAGCGGCTTAATTTGGTTTTATTCGGTTAATTTGGTGGTTGTGGGGACGGTATAGCGGCTTTAACACGCTTAAATTTGGCAAGTAACGTTATGGGAGTGAGTAAATATTTGACCGGCTTATTATAGCGTATTGATAGCTTCATAACGGATTTTTTAGCCGCGGCGTGTGCTTCTGTGAATGCTTTTTTCAATCCTGCAGCAGTTATGTATTTAAGCGTGATCCGTTTAATTGACGCTAAACACACATAAGCAGGTTTACCGTTCGTTATTGTTAGGCCTCTTGGTTGCGTTGACTCAAGCCAGCCATTTTCTATTATCCGTGCTGCGCACTGTTTCACTCTCCAAAGCGGTAGATTGCACTCTTTTGCTATCTTTTCCCATGTGTAGAGAAAAAAGCCATTTCGCGCTATTACACCAACTTTACGAGTGCGTAGGCACATATTGCTGACTAATGTGTCCATCACTAGCGCAATATCACGTAAAAAGCGCTTTTGTGTGGCACGGCCGCACGGGGTTAGCAATGCAACTTGCCCCGATGGATTAGCGAGATAGGTTTTCCAACGATCACGATTGAGCGCCGCAAAGGGGCGCTCAAAACGTTTTTTAGTTGGCGTAGTCTCTTTCACTGACTACGCCTCAAACTTGCCGCTGTGTTGGTACGACTGCATGATTAATCGCTGATATACACAAACGATTTCAAAGGCATCACGAGCGCTTTTGATTTGATTGCGGTCTAAATACCAGGCCGCCATATCAAGATAGGTGTCAATTTGATTTTTAAAATAAGGATTGGTGACGCTTGGACTAAATGACTCACTAGCTTGATGAGCGAGTCTATAAAACTGTTTTGGTGAGCTAATAGTGATTTGCATAATGGTGTCTGTCCCTGGTGTTGTGTGCAGTCCCGTTAAAATGAAAGGGCGGCTGTGCACACCGCCCTATCACCGAGACAACCCATTTTATTAACCAGCATTTAGCAATGTGACTACAAAACGCTGACGGGGAGACGATACAAACTAACCAGTTTATATGCAAGACGTTCAGTTCACGTTCATGTTCAATAATCCATCATATTTGTCTCATTTTGAGACAGGTGCTAATATACCTACGTGACTACAAAACATGGATTTATAACAATGCATTACGATGAGCTTTTATCGCGCGCAATCGCCCGTGCATCCGAGCGCGGAAGCATTCGACAAGCCGCGCTAAAAATAGGGATTACTGATGTTTCCCTAGGTCAATTCATAAGATGGAGGGAAACGAACAAATTCCCCTCAGATGAAGTGTTAAAAAAGATTGCAGATTTAGCAGGGGATGACAAAATAAAGTCTCACTTTGCGACTATGGCTGCAAAGATAAAAGAACCTGATATTTCAAAAGCTTATGAAGAACTCGCCTCTTGATTTGAGGCTTTTTTTGTTCGTATGCTGTATATTATGTTAAATAGAGTATTTGTGTAAGGTAATCAAATACTGTTTTGTGATATTCGACATTGAGATTGAAACTTGATCCCACTGAAATTTGAATTGCTCTAGCCTACACCACTATTGGCCTAGAGCCATTTTTCATTGATATCAGGAAAACTGAGATTCAAATTTCACGTGAGATCTAGCTATTCTGGTTGCAGAAAATAATGCCAAAGAGAAAAATGTTCCTGACATTCCTGTAATCCGCGCCTACGTAAAATCTGTACGAACTCGACTAACGCTGTTTTTGATGTCTATGATTTTGGTGTGAGTTTTTGGGGAAATGTGATGGCGGGAAATAAATTCAGTACTTCCCGCTCTGGTCTTAAGATGGCATGAGTGCATGCCATCTCTGTTTAGCGGTACAACAAGACTTTAGTGTCCTGTAGCTGTTGGCGGAGTTTGAGACCATTCCTGCATAGCCTGGTCTCCTGGACGATCGATTTTAACTTTATCGCCCTCAATTGAAGTTACCCAGCTCAGCGGAATGTAATGGTGTTGACCGCTATCATCTTTTTTCAGCTTGAGGGTGTCGGTGCCCTCCATATGATCTACAGTAGCAAATTGACCATCTTCGGAACAGACAACAGGCATATCAGGTTGAATTTGGTTGGTTTGAATCATAGTTTCTCCTCAGGGCTCAGTACAAGCCCTTCTATTTATAAATGTGCAATCAGTAATCTGACAAGCTTAACTAATCGGGATTGTCTTTGACTTTAACTGCAATAATTGGTTACTTAATGTTCCTAATCGCACAGTAAAATCATACCGATAAAACCAAATGCAGTCTGTTCGACAACGAACAGACTGCATATCTAAATCCTCTGTTACCATTGATGGTCAACTCGAATAATACATCTATTCGTCTATCGTTTTAGTTTGCCTGTTAGGTCGTTTTAATTTTATCGATTGCCACTAAAGTGAATAATTTCATCAACGTTTCAGTTGATGAAATTATAAATATTCAGAATGTTTGTTTAACCATAACATTCTAAAATAGTTAGTTTTCTTCATCTAAAGTCATCAACGACGTATTACCACCAGAAGCGGTTGTATCAATGCTAACGGTTTTTTCTGTTAATAAACGTTGAATGAGATTATCAAAATACTCTGAACTAATAACCGGTAAAATTGCGCCTTGACGCTCGGCTAGTCTGTCACTGATATAATGTTTTCGGTCACAATGACTATCAACAACAACTCCTGATAACGCCGGATGTGCCAACAAAGTGGTTAAATGACCTAACCGAGTAACTTGAAAAACATTCTCATCAGCACCTGCTGTAACGAACTTATCTCTAATGGCTAGCGCTTGATCATAAAATAAATCAGAAACCACCGAGATAACGGTATTTCCGGTTGCCAAAGCCGTTACGATAGAGAGCATCCAAAAATGGAAAGTTACATTTTTATCAGCAAAGCAGATGATATTACCGCGGTTTTCTAAATAGAGAATATTAGACTCACCTGTTGGACCTGGAAGTGTTGTTGGCTTTTGCAGATGTTTTTCAACAGCCACTAATTGTGAATTAGCGGCTGTCAAAGTACGATTTAAGTCATCGGCTAAATCATCAATACTATCGATATTAGCCATTTCGACTAACATTTGACGAACAAAAGCAATACGCTGATTTAACTCGGTCATGCGCCAGATTTTTTCTGCTACATCCGCCCTATCCATCAATAATTCTGCTTCTGCTTTTGATCCCGCATCGCTCACTAAGGCATCGACTTGCGAAGGCAATAAGTTAAATTTATCGGCATCGGGAGTGGCTTTCTCTTTCACTAAACGCGTTAAATAATAGGGGCCACCCGCTTTTGGCCCTGTACCTGAAAGGCCACGCCCCCCAAAAGGTTGCACCCCGACAATAGCGCCAATCATATTACGATTTATATATACATTACCTGCACGCGATAGTGTCGCCAAACGAATGGCTCGCTGTTCAATCCGGGTATGTATACCCATAGTTAAACCAAAACCGGTATCATTAATATCATCAATGACTTTTTCTATTTCATCGCCTTTAAAACGAATAATATGCACACAGGGACCAAAGACTTCATGCTTGAGCACGCTAATATTGTCTATTTCATAAAGTCGCGGTGCAAAAAAGAAATCTTCGTTTTGTGCTATTTCATTTTCTTCATTAGATATCGCACATTGATACAATAGTTGACCATGAGTTTTCATATAATCACTGTGAGCATTGAGTGATTCTAGCGCTTTTTGATCAATGACAGGCCCCACATCAGTGCTCAGTTTTTCTGGATTACCCACATGCAATTCTGCTAATGCGCCTTTAAGCATTGTAATAATCGTATCAGCAATATCTTCTTGCAAAAATAACACCCTGAGCGCAGAGCAACGCTGACCTGCAGACTGAAATCCTGAAGAAATAACATCATCAACTACTTGCTCTGGCAAAGCTGTGGAGTCAACTATCATGCAGTTTTGACCGCCCGTTTCAGCAATGAGAGGCACTTTTGCGCCGTCTCTATCAGCCAACGTTTGCGAAATCATAGTCGCTGTTTTAATTGAACCCGTAAAAATAACCGTTTGAATATGTGCATTAGGAATAATAATACTGCCTACTTCACTCCCCTTGGCAATAACCGCTTGTACAACCCCGTGAGGTAGTCCAGCAGATGTCATGAGTTCAATAGCGCGTAATGCAATTAAACTTGTTTGCTGGGCGGGTTTTGCCAACACCGTATTACCAGTAGCAATGGCTGCAGTTACTTGGCCTATGAATATCGCTAACGGGAAGTTCCAAGGGCTGATACATAACACCACACCTCGGGCTTCTAAACGATCATCTTCTGCAAGTTCAATCGCTTGTTGTGCATAATAACGACAAAAATCAACAGCCTCTCTGACTTCATCAATACCATCTTGAGTCGTTTTTCCCGCTTCCTTGATGCATAAGGCTATGAGCTCGTCCCTATGATGTTCGAGAATATCGCCGATACTGCATAATAAGGCTGCACGCTCCGATACAGGCTTTTGTGACCATGAGGCAAACGCCGTTTGAGCCGTATCTATCATCGCGAGCATGTCATCTTTGCTATGATGTCGCTGGAAACCAATGATTTCACTTTGCTTTGCTGGGTTTCTAATGGCTACAGCCCCTTCTGGGATATCACTCTCACAGAACTGGTTAGCTTCAACCCAGTTATCTAGTGATGTTTTTAACGGGGTAAGCATATTGATGTCGGTTAAATCTAGGCCCTTGGAATTATCTCGACCCACACCATTTTCATCATGGTATAACGCAATAGGTTTGATTATCTGGCCGTTATATTTGTCTGTTAAGCGAGTCATTTTTTCAACTGGGTCTTCAAGTAACGATTCGACCGGTTGAGACTCATCAATAATGGCATTAACAAAAGAAGAGTTAGCGCCATTTTCTAACAAACGACGGACTAAATAGGCGAGTAGCTCTTTATGAGGACCAACCGGTGCATAAACGCGACATTGAACATTTTCACTGGCAACAACTTGATCATATAAAGAACCACCCATGCCATATAGACATTGAAATTCAAAACTTGTTTTGTCATTGCCCGCCAGTTCAAGAATAGTCGCCACAGTATAAGCATTATGTGTCGCAAACTGTGGATAGAGAGTATCTCTATATTCTAGTAATTTTTTCGCACAGGCGAGGTAAGAAACATCAGTAGAAGCCTTGCGAGTGAATACCGGAAAATGCTGATAGCCGCCTTTTTGAGTGTTTTTAATCTGAGTATCCCAATAAGCACCTTTAACTAAACGCACCATCATTGTCCGGCCAACACGAACGGTTAACTCATGCAACCAATCAAGGATAAAAATAGCCCGCTTTTGATAAGCTTGCAGCGCCATAGAAAAGCCATTCCAACCCGCTAAATCGTCATCACTAAATACCGCCTCAATAACATCAAGGGATAAATCTAATCGCTCAGATTCTTCCGCATCAACCGTTAAACCAATGTTGTATTTTTTAGCTTGCAAACAAAGCGCTTTAAGCTTGGGCACAGCTTCAGTCATTACCCGTTGTTTTTGCGCAAATTCGTAACGAGGATGGATAGCAGAAAGCTTAACTGAGATACCAGGAACCCTGCGAGGATCGTCCTTACCTGACGCGAGTGAAACCGCGCCAATAGTATCTATAGCAACTTGATAAGCTTTAAAATATTTATCCGCATCATCCATGGTGCGAGCACCCTCACCTAGCATATCGTAAGAATATACGAAGCCTTGCCGATCTTGTTTGGTAGCATGCTCTGTTGCAGCTTGAATCGTTTCGCCCATAACAAACTGCTCACCCATAATTTGCATGGCATAGTTCATTGCTTTACGAATGACAGGCTCTCCTAAACGACCAATAATCTTTTTCAATAAATCAAAACTATCTTTTTCGCGCTCATCAGCATAATCAACCATAGTGCCGGTAACTAATAGTCCCCAGGATGAGGCATTAACGAACAGTGAATCACTGCTGCCCAAATGACTTCGCCACTCACCTTGAGAAATTTTGTCGCTAATTAGGGCATCTTGAGTGTGTTTGTCTGGTACACGCAATAAGGCCTCGGCCAAACACATCAACACCACACCTTCTTCACTGGATAATGTGTATTCTGCGAGTAAGGCATCTACAGCACCGTTTCCTGACTCATCTCTACGTATTTTTAGTGATATTTTACGGGCTTTTTCCCACGCTCTGCTGGCAGCTTCAGGGTTAACCTTTGCTAACGGTAAAATATGCTCTACCGCAACACTTTCATCAATACGATAGAACTCGCGAATTTTCTGACGGATAGGAGAGTCCGAGATATTCGAATTATTAAAAAGCATGTGCTCACCTCAATATTAATAAATTGTATTTTGCAATGACTAGAGACATTTGATATCTAAGTGATACCTAAGATTTGATGACTAACGAGTAAATTATACTGATCTTTAGTTTTAGACTCTGCGCGTTAGCGTACTTTCGAGAATACGCTTGATAGTGGCTTTATTTTCGATTTTAATGTTTTTATTCAAAATGTTAAAAAATCTGAACACTGTGAATAACCTGTCATTTTTTTGCTAACGTCGCGGAGTTTTATTGCAGAGTCACACCAAGTTAAGGTCATAAAACCGATAAATTCGGCTTAGATTTGTTGAAATGTCGCATTATCTATATGGCTTGATGTGAATTCGCCGTTGTTGCCAAATTAACGCTAATTTGGTGGCTAAAATAACGTATAAAGTCAGCCACTAAACAGGCTTTGCTTACCAGAGGGAGCGCATTCTGCATAGTTTCTAATACGAAACCACTCAGCATGACGCTATGACTT
Organism: Shewanella sp. SR43-8; assembly: GCF_014163775.1. NCBI lineage: Bacteria > Pseudomonadati > Pseudomonadota > Gammaproteobacteria > Alteromonadales > Shewanellaceae > Shewanella > Shewanella sp. SR43-8. The sequence continues at coordinate 239,276 of NZ_JACJDX010000007.1, forward strand.
TTGGTCTGAGGAGTATTGATGCTACAAATCGTCAATTTGTTTCATGTTACGTGCCAATAATCTTCCCTCAGCCTCTTGAACCGACAATATATCGTTAAGAAATTCCGTCACGGAAGGTGCACAACTGCACTTTTGCAGATACTCAAATAGTCCGACAATATTTTTGTGATATTCAAGAGTGACAATCGCTATTTCATCCGTATCCATCTTTTCAAACGGATGCTCACCTTCAGTGTGAATTGAAATAGCGAGTTTTTCGTAGTAATGCCGACTATAAGTGTTAAGCGCACTGTTGTTACCACTGTCTTCGAACTTTTTCATTATCTGCGCCATTTTTTTTTCGTGCTCTGAAATGTACTTAAGCAGCAATCCAACTCTTACACTATCGCTTTTTAGTGCACAATTTGCTGCAAAATAGTGCAGTTCTTGGTGCATGTTTTTAGTCCATTGCATAACATCGTGAAGTGTTTCTATTTGCATATTATCCTCAAAATTGACGCGTTTAGATCACTTTGCTGTGCAAAGTGAAGCGCCTGCCTAGCATAAAAATAAAAAAATGGTAAAAAAATATCACCATCTGTGGCTTAAATTGCAATCACTTTGAACTCATTCAGTCTATGCAACATTATGTATTGGCTACATAAATAAGAGTTAGCGACCACAATTAACTCATGATGTTAATGCTCATCATACGTGTATTTTATTTTTCACTCTGTTCGCTGCCGCACTCAGCTTGGCCTGAATATTTGTCTAAGCTACATATTTAGACACCTTACCGAGAATAGTATGACCCACATAAAGCCATTAGAATTATTGGTGTGGATTGGGCGATATCATCAAAGATGTCTACAGACTCATTGAAAAATATCCTGTTATCTTTGGATGGGACGAAGCTGAATGAGATGAACGCTTGGCTAGTAAATTCATTTTAAAGTCAGTGCGCAAAGTGTAATGGTTTAATACAAGAAACCGACAAAAAGCCCAAAGATAACACCTGAACAACGGATTAAAGAGTTAGTACTCATGAGCTGCACTAAAATGAAAAAACTGTAGCCTACAGTGCTGTATTGCTGATATTAGGAGAAAGCTTGTAAGAGAAAGTTTGATGCCTATTTTTCATATAAGCACGATACTCAAATACAATAATTAGACTTGGTTGGTGATATTGATCTTAGCGCCACCGTAGTACGTAATTAAGGTTCGTTGGTTACAGACTTTGCTTTAAACTACAAACACACGGTATAAGTACTATATACACATTACTTTTTAGGGAACAAGACCATGTACATGATAGTTAAGCACACCCACCTGACAATAATTGCGCTGACGTTTATATTTTTTATCATTAACTTTGTGTTGACGATGAGAGGCTCTGACAAGGTCAATAATAAACTGCTAAAGATAGGTCCTCATATTTTGTATGCTCTGTTTATCTGCACCTTTGTTTACATGATTATCGTTAATCCATTGAACTTGTACCCGTTTGTGAACGGTTGGGCATCGTCTAAATTAGGTGGTTTTGTACTTTATGTACTCTCAATTACCTTTACGCTTAAGTGGGCAAAATCAACGCTATGGCGCATTGTGGGTTTAATTAGTACGATATTTTGGTTATTGATGACTGCACGATTGGGTTTTGCCCATCATCTTAAATCGAAAGGGATTGTTGATGATGCTAATGCTTATCTTGAGTTGGGACAGTCTATGTTAACAGGCATTTGTTAGATAATGTCGAGTAAGGTGGCTAATTAACTTTAGCCACTATTGGTCCATCGTGTTGATTCATTCGGTGTTTATTCCAGCAGCAACATTACCCCTTCTACGCACACCTTAGAATAAAAATCTTAGTGTTTACCTCGATTTATCTCATTTCATGTTCTACGCAATAGCCGTTTTATTGACTCTAAGTCAATAGGCGCATTTTGCTTATCGTCGCCCTATCCTACTGGCATCTGCCTAATTAAGCGATTTGAGGTATTAGGCTTTCAAACTGGTCAATTGGTATAGGTCTACTGAACAAGTAACCTTGAAAATTACGGCACCCTTGGCTGATTAAATATTGCTGTTGTTGTTCAGTTTCTACACCTTCTGCAATTACACTTAAACCTAAGCTCTGTGCCATCGAAATAATGGTCTTAACAATGGTTTTATCGTTACTATCAACACAGAGTTCACGCACAAATGACTGATCAATCTTAAGCTGATGTAATGGAAGTTTTTTGAGATATTGTAACGATGAATAACCGGTACCAAAATCGTCTAACGAAAACTGGATACCTATAGCCGCTAAAGTATTCATTTTTTCGATAATGGTTTGAATATTATTTAACAGTACACTTTCAGTTAATTCAATTTTAAGTAATTTAGGATTAACACTATATTTATCAATACTTTTTTTGATTATGTCGACAAAATCGGCTTTATGGAATTGTTTGGCGCTGACATTGATGGATAATGATAATCCTGCTGTATTAACATGTTGCTGCCAGGCATTGAGTTGCCTACAGGCCGAATCAATAACCCACTGTCCTATTTCGATAATCATGCCGGTTTCTTCTACCAACGGGATAAATTCTAAGGGGGACACTATGCCGCGCTGTGGATGGTTCCAACGGATCAGGGCTTCGGCGCCCACGGGGGTGTTTGAGCTGTCGACTTGTACTTGGTAATACAATTGGAATTGATTATGTTCTAGTGCAATGAGTAAATCGCGTTCAAGCACCACTCTATTGATAATGCTGATTTCCATTTTAGGGTCAAAAAAGCAGACAAGGTTTCGACCTGATTTTTTGGCTTGATACATGGAAATATCAGCTTGCTTGAGTAACTCATCTGGGGTGGTATTATTGCCGAGAAACAAAGTCGCGCCAATACTGGTACTGGTCGAGTAACTATGGCCTGCTATAGTGTAAGGCTGGTTAATGGTATCTAAAATAGCCGTGGCAATCGCTTTTATCTGTGTGGCGGCAACAAAAGCATTAGAATGAATGCCTTCTAATATGATCACAAACTCATCACCGCCAAAGCGAGTGACTGTATCACCTTCACGGATAATATTGATAAGTCGATTGGCCACTTGTTGCAATAACAGGTCACCAATATCATGTCCTAGGGTGTCGTTGAGTGTTTTAAAATTATCCAGATCAAGAAATAATATCGCACCATAATACTGATTCCGATCACTAAATATTAATGCTTGTTTTAACCTATCATCTAATAACCGCCGATTGGGTAATTTCGTTAGCGGGTCAAAGTAGGCTAGTCGCTCTATTTGAATAGCGTCTTCTTTTTGCTTGCTGATGTCTTGAACCATTGCCAGAACGTAGTCAATACTGCCATCGTTTTTACGCACACAACGAACGACTAACATGGTAGGGATCACTTTGCCTGTTCTGCTAATAAAACGTTTTTCTAGACTATAGCCATCAATTTCATTGGCAAGTAACCTGGTGAATTGGGCTTCATCAGCCTCTAAATCATTAGGGTAGGTTAAATCATTCCATGTTAATTTTTTCAGTTGCTCTTCGGTGTATTCCAGCATCTTACACAAACAAGGATTGATACTGATCAAGCCTTTATCTGGTGACGTAACCGTTAAACCGACCAAATCTAAAGAATAAAATGAGGCTAATTGAGATTCCCTTAATGCCAAGCTATCCAGCATTTGATCAAATTGTTTAGCAAGTAACGAAGCTTCATCAGTTCCCTTCATGTTGACACGTAAATGAGTGGCGCCAGTTTGGACTTTGTCGGCTACTTTTTGAATGATATACAAACGACGAGTTAAATAACGACTGGCTAAGGTGGTGATTAATACACCAAGTAAAATGGCAGTAAGTGCATAAAAGAAACTGTTTATTTTTATTTGGTTAATCTCTTCTAAGTAAGCGCGTCTATCTAAATCAATCACCACCCAGCCAATTTCTCGATCAGCTAATACAATGGCTTTAGTTACATCAATACTACTATTAGAATAATGTATCTGTTGCAGATCATTGTCTTGGTTGAATGCATCGATATACAAACCCACTTTAGTTAAATCTGTATGTGCCAACACTTGGCCACGTAAATCGATGACGATAGCTTGCTTTAAGTTAGGGTATTTTGAGACACCATTGACGATTTCCTGCAGACCGCTGACATCTCGCGAGGCAACCCAAATAGCAGACGAAGTCGCTAAAGTATCAGCAAGTGCAATAGCTTGATCTTTATATTGTTCAACTTTAATTTTTTGTTGGCGATGAGTGGTATCCCAGACAAATAATCCCATCATCAAAGTGATGATGAGCGTCATGCCAATCATCATTTGTCGGCGCAATGTGCCTAATAGAATACGTTGCAATTTTTTAATCATTGATTGAGCTTTCCACTGGACGCACTTTACTCTCAAAATTATTTATATAGCTGCGTACAACATCGTAATCAGCATCTTCAGCCTGAGTAAATCTAGCGGTTTCCATACCGAGCATAATCGCCTTACCTTCTGGTGAGTCTGCTAAAGTAATCAGTAAATGTTGTATTTTTTGACTAATCTCTTTAGGAAAGTCATCACGTACCATAACTGAGTTATTGATTAAAGATGGTGTTTGCCAAATAACTTTAAGCTGGTTTGCTTTTTCTGGGTGATCTTTTTGAAATAATCGCCAAGGAAGTGGCCAAGTTGCTGCTGCAGCTACCTTACCAAGATATGCATTCATGATTGAAGACTCTTGTGAACCCACATAGATATTATCAAGATCTTGGTTAATATCGATTCCATTAGTGTACAAAAAATACTGTGGCATAATTGTCGCAGCAAGCGCTGTTTGTGCAGGATAACTCACTCTTTTACCCTTCAGCTCAATTGGTTTTTGGATATTATTGTCTTTTCTTACAATAAAAATCCCTTTGAAATCATCAGCATCACCAGCCATGGCAATCACTCGATATCCGTTGTCCCTAGCCTGCAAGGTCTGCCATGGATTAGGCAGTAATAAATCTGGCTTTCTGTCGCGGATTTTTTGTTCATAAGAGGCATAATCGATTGATGCTTCGAGTTCAATATCAATCTCAGGGATTTTAAGATTGATATAATCAATCAGCGGTTGATAAGCTTCGAATAACTTTTGCGGATTGTGTAAAGGGTGAATCGCAAATCGATAGGTTAACGCGGTATTATTACTAGGCGAACGACTGTACTGCAGGGCTTTTTCTGTAGCGGGTTGTTCGCAAGCGAATAGCAAAATGATAATTAAGGTAAAGAGATATTTTTTCATAAAAAATCAATTTGTTATTTTCATAATAATCATAGTAGTTTTATATTTGAAAAAAGTCACTTTCTGGATACATTATATTAACTTAACCACGAATAATTTAGCCGTTTGATATCAACTAAAAGAGCTTTACTTCGTAAGCAATTAATTTACCGCGTCTATTATCAGCTATACTGCCCTACCCGTTACATGTACGTATTTAAGCGATGTTAACAATACCATGGATATCAAAGGAACCTGCATCTCATCAACTGAAGATGAGCACGGCCCCATTTATGTTTATCAAACAAAAAATAGCCGTATTCTTAGCTTCGATGGAAAAATCTATCAAAGCTGCATGAAACTCAATGATATAAATGGATTACATCTTGGTTATACCCAAGCCATGATGAGCGGATTATTGTTTCTTCCGACAGTGAACATCGCCACTATTATGGGGCTGGGGGCGGGATCGATGGCAAAGTGTTTACTCAATAGTTTCGTTAATATAAACGTCCATGCGGTTGAATACCGCGAAGCGGTAGTCAATGCCGCCAAAGATTACTTTTATTTACCCGATACCCATCGCATCGTTACTCATATAGACGATGCAGTCCATCACATTAAATATACTACTGTCAAAAGTGATGTTATTTTTTCAGATTTGTATAACTCACAAGGCATGGAACCTAACCAAGTGCAGTCATCCTATTTACGGGATTGTAAAACTGCACTTAATGAAAATGGCGTTTTAGTACTCAATATTTGGCATACATCGGTAGAACTTCGACAAGAGTTAGATGCATTACTTGCGCTAGAATTTGAACATCGCTTAATCAGTTTCGAAGTTGACAGTGGCAACAGGATCATTCTGGCATTCAAAAATGCCATACCCCAAATAGAAACTGAACAACTCATGCGTAAGGCTCAAATATTGCAACAACAAATCAATATTCCAATGGCGCGCTATGCCGAATTAATCTTAAATACTCAAGCTCAATAAAAATAATAGCCCTAGACACCAGCGCCAAATATCAGGCGTTGTTTAGTGTCTAACCACATTGAATTTTGTACCATTACCTTGCTGAACATCCGACTTTGCAAAAAATGATTCAACCACTGGCGCAATTTTGGATAGGGTGATTGTAGATACCATTGCCGCTCTACTTGGGCAAACTGCCGCATAAACGGCATTAATGCCAAATCAGTTAAGCTCGGTTTGTCGGACATCAAATACTGGTGCAGACAGAGTCGCGATTCCAGATCGGCAAGATAACGCTCACATTGCTGTCTATCTTCTGGTAATGAGGGTTCATGGTAACGTTTTGAGCAGCGATACCGTTCAAGATGACCTTTAAATTCATTATCAAATATCGCAATAACAGCCAACATTTCATCTAAAGCGTTGGGGACTGCTTTGTTAGTGTAACCTTCTGGGTCTGTTTGTAAAAATGCCCATTGCATGATGGCTAGGCTTTCATCGATCACCTGGTTATCGGTGGTGACTAGTACCGGGACGGTACCTTTAGGTGACACCTTAAGCATCTCATCAGGTTTGTTACTTAACACTATATCGCGTAGCTGAACTTGCTGGCCTGAAGCATAAATCGCCAACCTAGCCCGCATTGCATAAGGGCAATTTCTTAAAGAATAAAGTATGGGTAAGTCAATTGTCTGGGTCATTTTTGCTCAGTAAATTCATTTTGCCGATAGGCATGCGTTACATTAACGATAATCATTAATTAAATCTTAGGGTGACATTACACTATCAAGTTCTGAACGTCATTTTGTTCATGTCCCCCAAAGATTCATTATCCAATCCGTTATGCCATAACGGGCTGGTAACGCTTACTCAACGATCAACACGCCTTTATACATTTGCATCTGACAATGAAATGGATACTCGCCTTTTTCCAGAGCAGGTAATGCTACCGTCGTGGGTTTATCCAGTGCTAAATCTTGGCTAATATCTAAGTCGGGTAGCAAGACTGTGGCGGAACATCCGGATTTATCTTGGCGTAAAAAGGTTATTTCTGTCGGCGTATTGGCGCTAATGTTAATTCTTGCAGGCGAATACACCCCGTCTTTAACCACTATTGATGTGCTGGCATCAACCTTAGTTTCATTTGATGGTTTATACAGCCAAAACCACCAAATGATAAAACCGATTAATGCGATACACAGTAAATTAATCAACATTTTGAGTCTCCTAGTGTTCTTTAGCTTTAAACAGACGTAAACGGTTGGCGTTACTGACGACAGTTAGCGATGAAAAGGCCATCGCCGCCCCGGCAATCACTGGGTTTAACAAAATACCAAATACCGGATAAAGCACTCCTGCCGCTAACGGAATACCCGCAACGTTATAAATAAATGCACCAAACAAGTTTTGTTTAATGTTGCGCAGCGTTGCTTTACTAATTGCTATGGCATCGGCTAATCCATGAAGTGATCCACGCATTAAGGTAATATCGGCACTTTCTATCGCGACATCGGTACCCGTACCAATTGCAAAGCCGACATCGGCTAAGGCTAACGCTGGAGCATCATTAATGCCATCGCCAGTCATGCCAACAATTTCATTTTGTTGCTGAAGTTCAGCGACTTTTTTGGCTTTATCTGCTGGCATCACTTCAGCGAAAAAGTCATCAATACCGACTTTCTTCGCCACTGCGGCTGCGGTGGCTTTATTATCTCCGGTTAACATAATCACTTTAATGCCACTGAGTTTTAGTCTCGCAATCGCTTCGATTGAATCGGATTTTATCGGATCAGATACTGCGATAATGGCAAGTAACTGCCCTGCAAGCGCCAAATACATAGGTGTTTTAGCCTCTTCGGCTAAGGTTTGGGCCTTGGCTTGGTAGTCACTAATCGCAATATTGTTGTCTTGCATCAGTTTTTCATTACCAAACAGTAATGTTTGTCCATCCACCTGCGCTTCTACACCTTGCCCCGAAATGGCATTAAAGTGTTCAGTGTTAATGGCTTTAATGCTTCTAGCGTTGGCACTGTCAACAATGGCTTGTGCTAGGGGGTGTTCGGAGTGACTTTCAATTCCAGCCGATAAGGCAATTACCTGCTCTTCACTGTCTGCATGAGCCAGAATAATATCGGTAACTTGCGGTTTACCTTCGGTAATGGTGCCAGTTTTATCTAAAATCATTGCGGTGATTTTAGAGGCCGTTTGTAAAGCTTCACCGTTACGAATAAGTACCCCAGATTCAGCCGCCTTACCAACGCCAACCATTACCGACATTGGTGTTGCGAGTCCGAGGGCACAAGGACAAGCGATAATCAACACGGTTGTAGCAGACACTATGGCAAATACCATTGATGGCTCAGGTCCAACGTTAAACCACACCATGGCACTGACAATGGCAATGATCATAATGGCTGGTACAAAATAAGCCGCAATGACATCCGCTAATCGACCAATCGGTGGCTTCGAGTTTTGTGCCCGTTTGACCATACTAATAATGTGCGCCAGTGCGGTATCTTTTCCGACCCGTGTTGCTTTAAATATGATTGAGCCAGATTTATTTAAAGTACCGGTGACCACATCATCATCAACAGCTTTTTCAACTGGCATGGGCTCACCGGTCAGCATTGACTCATCAATGGTACTTTTACCTTCAATAACCACCCCATCCACGGGGATTTTTTCGCCAGGACGGACTCTAACATGATCGTTAAGTAACACTTGGGCAATGTCGATATCGATTTCTTTGCCATCACGGATAACCCGCGCCGTTTTTGCTTGCAGGCCAATAAGACGCTTAATGGCTTCAGAGGTCTTACCGCGCGCTTTTACTTCTAGTGCTAAACCAAGATTAATTAAACCAATGATCATTGTGGTTGCTTCAAAGTAAACATGTCTTGCCATTTCGGGAAACCACTGCGGAAATGCCACAATTAGCATCGAATATATCCAAGCCGTTCCTGTTCCCAAGGCGATGAGGGTGTCCATATTGGCGTTATGGTTTAAAAAAGATTTCCAAGCACCAATATAAAAATGTTTACCGGATATCAACATAATGGCCATGGTAACTACACCAACCAGCCCCCATACCATTTGCTCTGAGAGGCTTGATACCGTCATTTCGCCAATAAAAAGTCCATAGATCATCAACGGAATACCGACGCTTAAAGCGATAATGGTATGGCGTAATAAACTTTTATAATGTTGTAAATCAGCCTGTTCTTTCTCATTCATGGCATCTTCTGCCGACTCAGCCTGGATTTGAGTGGCATTGTAGCCAGCACTTTCTACCGCGTTGATAATGGACTCTGCAGTTGCTTGACCAGTAACAAGTACCGTTCTATCTGCAAAATTCATATCGGCCGAATCTACGCCTTGTACGGTTTTAATGGCTTTCTCAATTTTACCAACACAGCTAGCGCAGCCTGCGCCGATAATATTGAGCTGTATAGGTGAATGCGTTGTGTGTTCCATTACTTAACCTCCGTTGGTGTTAATGTAATCTTATCATCCTGATTAATTCTTGCAGGAGTGCCATCTGTTTGATGTGAACCTTCAATCAAATGGCAAATCATATTTCCTGTCGGTAAGTTATCCGGCATGGTTGACCATTGCTCAACTGCGTGTGCAAGCCTTGAGCGTAGTTTAACCATTTCATTAAATTGTCTTTCCGTTTCAGCCAGCTTTTGTTTAACTAACGTTCGCACAAGATGGCAGGCACTTTCACCATGGTCGGTTTTTGAAAAAATCACTTTAATTTCTTCAACTGAAAAATCAAGTCTTCGAGCGCTTAAGATAAATTGCATACGCGACTTATCTTTATGGTCATAGTCTTTATAACCATTGACTGGAGATTTATTGGGATTAAGTAGGCCAATGCGAGTGTAAAAGCGCACTGTGTCGGCGCTAATACCTAGTTCAATAGCAAGTTGGTTCACTTTCATGCAGCCTCCTCCGCTAAGGTTAATCATTATAATCATCTAACTATAAACCTATGTGTAACACACAGGTCAAGCAAGGTTTGAATATTAAAATAATAGGGCGCATTAGAGCGCCCTATTATTAGAGGGTTATTGCTGCATCATTTTACTATGTTGTTTCATGATGATAGCCATTAACTCTTCGTGATTAACTAACTTGACGGTTTCACCTTTAATAGTGGCGCTTTCTAATGTTATAAACGGTGATTTGATAAAGTTTTTTGCATTTTTCGAAGATAGAATCTCTTTGGTATACACTTTAATATCTTCATCTCTAGATAGATTAAAACTCCAATATAACGCATCAGACTTAATGAAATTAGTATCATCAGCGCCAGATGAGAACAACTCATAAAACTGTAATTCAATGAGATGTTGACCAGGAGAGATTTCTAATTGGCTTTTATTTGATACCGGTTTTCCATCGACCGCAGTAAAGATCAAATAATCAGGCAATGAGATAGTGGCAGCCATTGATACTGAGCTGACTAAAGATAGTAATGAGATAGCAATAAATTTTTTCATAATAAACTCCGTTAACTTTTTGATGCTGATAACGACAGCAACAAAAATCTTTATAAATTAATGTGGGTGATTAATATAGGTAACTAATATAAATAATTAATTTAGATAAAGAATTAAGCTATTGGAGGTGGGTTTTGGCTTGATAGATTAGAAGGGGTTGATACCCATAAAGGCAAGCTGGCCTTCGTGCTGGTTAGCCCTATAGAGATAAGCTCTATGCCTGTAAAAAACGTAAAAGTATTCGCGATCGCATGGCAATGACTAATGCATTGACTCATATCACCTAAACAACAATTAGGCTCGTTATCACAGTCAGTGTTCATCATTGCTGACTGATGAGGTGGGCTCGATTGTGCGTCAGACATGACCATTTCTGCAGGCATAGACATTTCATTAGACATAGCGAAGCTAGGCATCAATAATTGCCCTACTAGTGATATTATAATCGCTATATTTAACAAAACTTTCAGCATATATGGCGCCCAAGAATTCGAAGATGATCTTACTATAACGATTTTTAGTTAGATTTGTTCGACACATGTCACATTTAGCGACTAACTATACGATGCCTAGTAAGTGATTAAAAAGCTAAGTACGTTAATACTCTCACTACAGAGAGCGCCTCTATCCGCCTAGAACGGTCAGAACTGGCTTATATATTCTATATCAGTTATATCATGCTGTGAGCTAGGCTAATATTTGTTAACAAACTCTTTAGAATAAGATTATCTCATTGTTTTATAGTGATAAAAACAAATTTTAACATATTTAACGGCCAATAAAGCTCTACCATATAAGCTATATTTTGCACTTAAGAGAGCCAATGCATCTTGTTCTGGGGATATTGTGATAACAATGTCATTGTGTATGCTGCAAGCCTGCTATTAACATTATTGTAACTATATGGCTGTCATTATTTGAAGCTACTTAGCAAAGATTTACCTCATTTGCATTGTAGTCTTAAGTGGCTATCTAATCTAAGGAACACTGCTGTTAATATTTATTAGCAATAATACCTGTGACAATAATAAGGTGCACAAATGTTCGAATTGTTGAAATATTTTTTATATCTGTTGTTGGTACTTTTAGCTTGCCTTAATCAAGCACCTGATAAGTCAGTTGCAGAGCTGAGTAAGCGTTGGGCTCAACCTGCTTCTCAGGATGAATATTCACTCAAGAGATGAAGGACCAAAGTCTGATCAAGAACCCATAGTATTAATCCATGGTACAAGTGCATCTTTACATACTTGGGATGGTTGAGCCCGCATAAGGAGCCCACTCTAGTGATGCGATTTTCCATGTTTCACCTGCATGTGAAGTTGGCATAAATACGATTAAAGACAATAAAATAAACTTTAAAATCAACATCCTTGTATTACTCCATTAGTGTCAAATTAATAGAATAACTATAGTGTAGTTAACAGATTTTAATCTATTTTTTTATGGTGTTGTTTAACATTGTTATCACACGTCATATCACATCGAGTGTTTAGCTTTTTATTATCGTAATAGTTTAATGTAATTCTCTATTAGACCTGAATAAAATTACGGGTTAAAAAACCACAAAATAGTCTAAAGCTATGGTAGATAGCGATGCGGTGCATAAACCATAATCTCACTTTCCCTAGTCTCTACCCCGGTGTTATTTTCTACCGCAACCTTTCTTGTTGGTACTCAATCTATTTATTCATAATCTTTCATATATTGTCTACGTTCATTCATCCACAGTCTGAGTGCCATTAACAATTGTTATCTAATATAGCTGTCATCAGCAAAGGTAATTTTTTAAGTGAGCAAGCTATGACAACAAAAAACGTAGTAGATCCCCAACGTAATGTGAAGTCTAAGGAGCTGAAAGCTCTTGGGTTTATCATTTTTTTATTCTTTCCCATTATCACAGTAACCAGCATTAGTGCGTATGGTTTTGTCATTTGGATGATCCAAGCATTTGGTGGCGTTGTTGCGCACTAATCCTCAAATAAATTATGAGTCAATCTTATAAAGGATGCTGTTATGAAATGGTTTATTAATACCTGGCGGACGCTAAACCAGCCTGCCAAATATCTTACATTAGGCACAATTAGCCTATCTGCTTTTTTAATGGGGATTATATTCTGGGGTGGTTTTAATACTGCACTGGAAATGACCAACACTGAAGAGTTCTGTATTAGCTGTCACAGTATGGAAAGCAAGCCCTACCAAGAGCTACAGAAAACGGTGCATTGGTCTAATCACTCTGGTGTTCGGGCCACTTGCCCCGATTGTCACGTGCCTCATAACTGGAGTCGTAAAATTGGGCGCAAGATTGAAGCATCACATGATATGTGGGGCTGGTTGATGCAAACTGTTAATACTGAAGAAAAATTTGAATCAAAACGTCTAGAGATGGCTAGCCGTGAGTGGAAACGCTTCGACCGTGATAACTCTTTGGCGTGTAAAAACTGCCATAACTATGACTCGATGAAATGGGATGACATGTCAAAGTTGGCGCAAAAACAAATGAAGCGTGCAGCAGAGATAGACCAGAGCTGTGTTGATTGCCATAAAGGTATTGCTCACAAACTTCCTGACATGGGGACTTCTCGTGCACCAGAACTTATTGCACAAGTAGGATCTGGCGAAACTGGTCTTGTGGTTGGTGCTCAGTACTTTACTGCCTTAACTAAACCCCTTTATTTTAATCAAAAAACAGATGTTGAAGCTGGCACGTTAAACATTGCCACTAAAGTGACGGTACTTGAAATCAATGGCAATCGTGTACTAGTTGGTATTAATGGTTGGCGTAAAAAAATTGGTGCTGGTCGTGTTATCTATTTCGATTTTGGTCTTAACATTCTGTCGGCTCAGTTATCAAAAGATGCTGCGTTAGAAGAAGGCGTAATGAATGTTTTTGAACAGAAAGAAGACCCCATGACCGGATTAACATGGCAGCGTGTTGAAGCCAAAATTTGGACAGATGCTGACTACCTAATTAACGATTTACAGCCACTTTGGGATTATGCCCGCACCACTTATACCAGAAGTTGTAGTGTGTGCCACACCCAACCAGCAGAAGCACACTTTGACGCTAATAGCTGGCCTGGAATGTTTAAAGGCATGATTGCATTCGTCAACATGGACCAAGACACTCAAGCGCTTGTACAAAAGTACTTACAAGAGCATTCATCTACTTTCGATAAGTCGGCGCATTAATAGGACATCATCATGAACAGAAGACATTTTCTTAAAGGCTTAGTGGCGACTTCTTATGTTGGACTAAGCAGTACATCAGTTTTGGCACCATTCAATGCCCTTGCAGCTGCGGGCACTAAAGCAAATGACGACTGGTTGACTACCGGTTCGCACTTTGGTGCATTCAAGATGAAACGTAAGAATGGCGTGATTGACCAGGTGATTCCATTTGAGTTGGACAAATACCCTACCGATATGATTAATGGCGTTAAAGGCTTAGTCTACAACCCTTCACGGGTTCGCTACCCTATGGTACGCCTAGATTTTTTATTGAAAGGTCATAAAAGTGATACCAGTCAACGAGGTGATTTTCGCTTTGTCCGTGTCACTTGGGATAAAGCATTGACTCTGTTTAAAGATTCACTTGATGAGGTGCAAACTCAATATGGCCCATCAGGATTGCACGCAGGTCAAACTGGCTGGCGCGCCACTGGACAACTGCATTCAAGTACCAGTCACATGCAACGCGCTGTTGGAATGCACGGTAATTTTGTCAAAAAAATAGGTGACTACTCAACGGGTGCTGGCCAAACTATTTTGCCTTATATTTTAGGTTCTACTGAAGTTTATGCCCAAGGTACTTCATGGCCGTTGATCCTTGAGCAATCTAAAACCATCATTTTGTGGTCAAATGATCCCTATAAAAACCTGCAAGTGGGTTGGAATGCCGAAACCCATGAATCGTTCGCTTATCTAGCGGAGCTTAAAGAAAAAGTAAAACAAGGTAAGATCCGGGTGATCAGTATCGACCCAGTGGTCACTAAAACCCAAAAATACTTAGGCTGTGAGCAACTTTACGTCAACCCACAAACTGACGTTGCGTTAATGCTGGGTATTGCCCATGAAATGATCACCAGTAAGTTACACGATGAAAAATTTATTGAGGGCTACAGCCTAGGTTTCGACAGATTCGTACCTTATATTTTAGGCGAGTCAGATAACGTAGCTAAAACACCAGAGTGGGCCAGTAAAATTACTGGTGTTAGCCCTGAAATTATACGTGATTTAGCTAAAGTGATGACCAAAGGTCGTACTCAAATCATGATGGGTTGGTGTATTCAACGTCAACAACACGGTGAACAACCTTATTGGATGGCAGCTGTACTTGCCACTATGATTGGCCAAATTGGTTTACCTGGTGGAGGTATCAGCTATGGCCATCATTACTCAAGTATTGGTGTTCCTTCATCGGGCGCAGCTGCACCGGGCGCGTTTCCTCGTAATCTTGATGAAGGCCAAAAGCCATTATTCGACAGTAATGATTTTAAAGGTGCGAGTAGCACAATTCCGATTGCACGTTGGATTGATGCCATTTTAGAACCGGGTAAAACCATCGATGCCAACGGGGCTAAGGTCACTTATCCTGATATTAAGATGATGGTATTTTCAGGTAATAATCCATGGAGTCATCACCAAGATAGAAATAAGATGAAGCAAGCATTTCAAAAGCTTGAATGTGTGGTCACTGTCGACATTAACTGGACAGCAACGTGCCGTTTCTCAGACATCGTTTTACCCGCTTGTACTACATTTGAACGTAATGACATTGACGTTTATGGCAGCTACGCTAACCGTGGTGTTTTAGCGATGCAAAAAATGGTTGAACCATTATTTGATAGCTTGTCTGATTTTGATATCTTTACCCGCTTTGCCAAAATAATGGGTAAAGAGACAGAATATACCCGTGGCATGTCTGAATTTGACTGGATTAAGAAACTTTATAATGACTGTAAAGCCGATAATGCCGGTAAGTTCGATATGCCAAATTTCGACACGTTCTGGAAACAAGGTTATGTACATTTTGGTGAAGGCCAACCTTGGACTCGCCATGCCGACTTTAGGGATGATCCTGAAATGAATCCATTGGGTACACCATCGGGCTTGATTGAAATTTTCAGCCGTAAAATCGCCCAATTCAATTACGATGACTGTCCTGGCCATCCTACTTGGATAGAAAAGTCAGAGCGCTGCCATGGTGGTCCTGGTTCAGATAAATACCCAATGTGGATGCAATCTTGCCACCCAGATAAACGCTTACATTCACAAATGTGTGAGTCGCAGCAATATCGGGAAACCTATACGGTACAAGGTCGTGAACCCGTGTACTTGAATCCTACCGATGCAAAACAGCGCGGCATTAAAGATGGCGATGTTGTTCGTGTGTTTAACGACCGAGGTCAACTGTTAGCGGGTGCAGTGGTATCCGACAGCTTCCCTAGTGGGGTTATCCGAATTCATGAAGGGGCTTGGTATGGCCCAGTCGGTAAAGATGGGTCTAAAGAAGGCGGTAGTGAAATTGGGGCGTTGTGCAGCTATGGTGACCCTAATACGTTAACGCAAGATATTGGTACATCAAAGCTTGCCCAGGCTTGCTCCGCATACACTTGCTTGGTCGATTTCGAAAAGTATCAAGGTAAGTTACCTGACGTCAGTTCTTTTAGTGGCCCAATAGAAACGCAGCTATAAAGTGTAAGTATTATCACTGTGCGCCAAGCGATTTAATTCTTGGCGCTTAAGTTAACAGCCATAATAGGGTCAGGAGATAACATAGATGAATGACAAGATATTGTATAACACGCCAATGAACCAGGGTCGTTCGATGGTGTATAAGCTGCTCTCATCACTGTTTGCAAAAGAGCTAGACCAACAGCTATTACAAGAGCTCACTGCAAGTCAGGCTCAGGCATTCTTTGCTAAATTGGCCAGTGACCCGTTATTGAGTCAAGACATTGAAACCATAAACTCAGTGCTTAATTCAACCCTTAACAGCGTCAATACTGATCACGCTTTATTAGAGCTTGCTGCCGATTATTGTGGCCTATTTTTAGTAGGTACAAAGCATAGCGCCAGCCCTTATGCCAGTTTATATCTTAACGATAATGCAGTTGCCAAGGACGACATACTCTTATTTGGTGAACAGCATCAGCAAATGCAAACATATCTAAAACAAAGCCAATTAACTGTTCAAAGTGAATTTCCTGAACCGTCTGACCATATTGCCGTTATTTTGGCTTATGTCGCTCACCAAGCGTGTGCTTGTGACGATAACACTCAGCTCAGCTTTATTAGGCAATATCTCCACGCTTGGTTACCCCGTTTTGTAGATAGGCTTACCTCTGTGGATACTGGTAAGTTTTATTCAGCCATTGCTCACCTCACTCTGGCTTGGGTTGAAAGCGATTGTGTAGGACTAAAAGGTGCTCAGTAACAGGATATCTATATAATTAACCCCCATATAAAAACACCGATCAAGCTCGGTGTTTTTATATGTAATGTTTGAGTTCAGGATAAATAGCGTTAGGGTTACACACACTTGGCTATAATTATTATCCATATTTTACAACATCTTAGGTTTAGATTTTCAACTCAAGTGCGTTGATGGATGCTTGCAATACTTGCTTAAGCAACAAATATGAATCATCACTAATGCCATCTTTTTCTAATTGTTTGCACAACTGACTCAACTGAATAAAGCCAATGCTGGCACTACTGCCTTTAAGTGCGTGTAACGCTTTTGGCCTATCTGTAGGTAAAGCTGCCAGTGCATTGATGTGTTGTGTACTACTGACTTTAAATAACGCTAACATCTCTTTAACAGCTGCCGTACCAAGGTATTGTAAGTCTTCATTAATTTGCTTTTCATCGAGTAAAGGCTGATTGTCTTCATTACAAACTGAAAATTTTTGATCTATGGTCGTTTGTGTAAAGCCTTTGTGTTTATCCATCTTAGTTAACTTATTCGTGTTGTCGCTGTTGATTGCTGACTTATCACTTGCATCACCAATCCAATTGGCTAAAAACTTCATATTAAGCGGTTTGGCTAATACGTCGTCAAAGCCCGCTGCTTGATACTCGTTTATGTCATCATGTTGAATTTGTGCCGTAAAAGCGGCTATGCTGATGTCTTTTTGGGCTGCGTTAGCAATATTCTTCAACTCTACCAATAACTCAACTCCTGAGCCATCGCCTAATTGAATATCAAGCATAATGCCGTCAAACTTCAACGCACTATCAACGTTAAACAACGCTCTTGCTTGAGCACAACTATCAGCCAGTACGGAATGATGTCCAAGATGTGCTAAAAACCCTTGGGCTACCATGGAATTGACTTTGTTGTCTTCGATAACGAGTACACATTTAGGATCAACTTTAGGTAATTTTGCACAGATAACCTCATGTTCTTGCTCACAGATGTGCAATGGCAAACTAAAACCAAAGGTGGAACCCTCACCCACTTTACTATTGACCCAAATAGAATCATTGGCAGTATTAACCTCATTCATTAACGAGACTAATTCTTTACAAATTGCGAGCCCGAGTCCTGTGCCTCTGGTTCTGCCTTGATTAGGCTGTGCACTATAGGCGATAAACAATTGATCTATGGCCTTTTTACTTATGCCAACGCCAGTATCTGACACTTCAAAGGTTAATCGTTTCTCGACCACATTTACCCGTAATGTAACCTGTCCTGCTGGAGTGAATTTAATGGCATTGCCGAGCAAATTAAACAACACTTGGCGCAATTTGGGGCCATCTACCGTTATCCATTTAGGTAAATTACCGCGAACTAAATATAACGAGATACCTGACAATCCCGCACCAGCTAACATGATTGCCATCACTTCATCGAGCAGCTCATTAAGCGCAACAGCCCGTGGTTCGTTAGTTAATTTACCTTGCTCCAAACGGGAAAAGTCCAAAATATCATTAAGTACATTTTGCAGTAAGGTGCCGCTGTATTGCGATAATGCCAACATTTGTTTTTGTGCTGGAGGTAATGGCGAGTGACTCAGTAAAGTCAGGGTGCCTAAAAGACCATTTAGCGGAGTACGGATTTCATGGCTCATGGTCGCTAAAAATAGCGATTTTGCCTTGTTAGCTTGTTCTGCCATCACTCTAGCCGTCGAATGTCCTTTTGCTTCAGCGTCTAGTTGACGGTTGGTTTCAGCCAGTTCGAGTGTACGTGCCTGCACGGTACTTTCAAGTGAGGCTTTATGGGCAAATAATTCTGATGCCGTTTGTTGTAATTCAGATTGCAGTGCTTGATTGTGCGCGGTTTTTTGTTTAAAAGCTTCAATGGCAGAAGCCATCGCGGTGAGTTCATCGTCTCCGTGAGGATCAAGTACTACTTCGGTATTGCCCTGACTTAATTGAGATAATGCTGCAGTTGCTTCACTTAGGCGTAAAGCGATACCTTTATAAATAACTCGATAAACCACCAACAGCATAATGATTAACATCAAAATACCTGTCGCCCACAGTCCTGATTTAGCCCACAGTAATTGCTGTAAAAAATTACTTCGGGCATGTTCTGCCTGTAGCTGTTGTGCTTTCATTGCGCTATCGACTGACTTATTCAGTTGGCCTAATTTATCCGTCAGCGTTAACAGCTGCGCATTTTGTTTCGTTAGCAATTGAGCATATTGCTGCTGCAAACTTAAGCCATCATTCACCTCCCTTAACATTATCAATTGGTGCTCAAGCTCTGTCGCTCTAACCGGATCTCGAATTAAGCCTTTAAGTAATTCTAGAGGCATTAAATCAATTTGCCCACTCGTGCCTGAAGCAGTATAAGGGCTCGGTATTTCATTACCGTTTTGGGAGTTATCGCGAGTAGAATTAATGGTATAAGTCGTTGGAGACAGTACTCGAGCCATATTGTCGAGTACGTTATTTAATCCGAGTTGTTGTTCTGGAGACTGTAATAACTGCCCTACTAACTCAATGTGATGGATCAATCCCAAAGCTCGATTTAAACGTTCACGAACATCCAAGTCTTGTTCTATGATGGAGTCCAAAAGTTGGGCACTTTGTTCAGCACCAACCACTTGAGGGTAAGCTAAACTTAACTTGGCCAGAATGGTTGAATCGACCACAGCTTGTTCTGCTTCAAGTAAAACACTACTCTTACTGGCTGCTTCCGCGAGTGCGCTTCCTTTATTATTCAATTGAGCCGCCAATACTAAACGTTTACCCACTTGGCGGCCGAATACCGATAAGTCATGGATAATTTCACCAGCTAATAGAGCTAATTGCTTATCTTTATCGACACCATGATTTTGTAGATTTAACGAATTGAGTCGTTCAATAGCGGAAAGTAAATTAGTGCTTTCGAGTGACAACTTACGTCCAAGGAAAACGCGTTGTGCCTCTTGTTCCACTCGTTCCAGCGCTTGGGCATTGTCGAGCAAGCCATTAGAAGACTGCATCAATTGCCTTGCAGCCTCAGATGCGGGTAACGCCTCTTCATATAAATATTGGTCAGCAAGCTTTACCCAATAAAGCGAAATGCTGCCAAGGCTAACTAAAATTAACAGTAACAATCCGAGCAAACAAAATGCCAACATAAGGCGACCTACTAAGCTCTTGCCTGATAGTGATAAAGTGCTCACAGTCATTCCTTAAAATGTTATAATTACAAAAAATCTTAGTGTTCTGTTTAGAAACCTTAATCGAGACAATATAATGCGCCGACTTATTTATTTGCTCATAGCTTGCTTAGGGACAATACCATTACTTGCTGAGGCTACATTAGATTCTAGCTGGATATTACAACAGCGGACGCCATTTAATGCCAAAATTCAAACAGTAAAATCGATACAATATAATCAACTGACTTCGGCCAAAAAGCCTTGGCGGATCTGTGCCTTAGTACCTCACCTCAAAGATGCTTATTGGATCGGTATTGATTACGGTTTGGTGTCAAAAGCCAGCCAATTAGGCATTAATTTAGAATTATTTGAAGCCGGCAGTTATTACAGAAAAGAGCAACAACTAAAACAACTTGAATACTGCCTTAATCAGCCGTTCGATGCCATCTTACTCGGTGCCGTGGCCCCTAATTTACTTGATAACTATCCGGGACAGATTAATAAAC
The DNA here is from genome assembly GCF_014163775.1 of Shewanella sp. SR43-8. Taxonomy (NCBI): domain Bacteria; kingdom Pseudomonadati; phylum Pseudomonadota; class Gammaproteobacteria; order Alteromonadales; family Shewanellaceae; genus Shewanella; species Shewanella sp. SR43-8. The sequence continues at coordinate 260,102 of NZ_JACJDX010000007.1, forward strand.
CCATCATAGCGTTAGTGAATAGACTCGATAACCCCATGATAACGACTCGTGTAGGCGTTAATTGGTATCAAATGGGCTGGGAAGCTGGCCACTTTATTGCTAAAGCTGTTAAAAAAATACCGCCATCATCTCCAGTAACACTCGCACTACTAACTGGTCCAGAAAGTGTTGGTGGCAGCGATTGGGTTGAGCTCGGTATTCAAGATGCTATTGCCAATAGTCATATTGAGATTACATCAATTCGCCATACCGATAATAATCGTGACCTTTATCGTGACCAACTTCATCATCTGCTTAATGATCATATTCCTAGCTATATTATAGGCAGTGCTGTTGCTATCGAAGCAGCAATTGGAACATTGCAACATAAACAATTAGCTGGCCAAGTAAAGCTTGTGAGCAGTTATCTATCGCCAGCGACATTGCGAGGACTGCATCGTAATAAAGTCGCTTTCAGCAGTGATGATCAAGTGGTGTTACAAGGTAAATTAGCAATAGACATCATGGTAAAACTACTTGAGGGAGCACAATCATTTGGTGATATTGGCCCACAAATACAGGCGTTAGAACAAGGAAAGGTGCAACTCGATATGTTTAATAACAGCTTAGCCCCTGCAAGTTTTTACCCTATTTACCGCGTGACGCCAAAAACTAATCTTTAATCTTTGTCGCAAACAAATAGCCTTCTCCATGAACCGTCACAAACAGGTCAGCCTGTAGCTTGTTTCGTAATCGACGAATAATGACATCAATGGTTCTATCATTTACATCTTCATTACGGTGGCTTGTTTGCTGCATTAGTCGCTCACGAGATAGTACTTGCTGCGGATGCAATGCAAAGGCGGTAAGTAATTCGAACTCTGCTTTAGTCAGCTTTATCACCTCGTCACCACGACTCAGTTTTCGGCTGTTTAACTCAAGAATATATTTATCGAACGCAATGATATCGTCACACTGTTCAAATTGTTCTACAACGTCTTGCTGTGCTTTTTTAACTAATGAAATTCGCCACAACAAATTTTTAACTCTTACTAATAGTTCTCTTAATTCAAATGGTTTAGTCACATAATCATCAGCGCCCATTTCAAGACCAACGATTTTATCAATGGTTTCATCACGACCTGTGACTAAAATAATGCCAACGTCCGAACGACTTCTCAGTTCACGTGCCAAGCTCAAACCATCGGTACCGGGTAAGTTAATATCTAACATCACCAAATCGATATGTTGATTTGTAAACTGTTGCCACATCTGTTCGCCGTCTCCAGCTTCAAGTACCCGATAACCTTCACGCTCAAAATAACCTTTTAATCGAGCTCGGATCACTGCTTCATCGTCAACGACGAGTACTGTATTTGTTAAACCAGGATGTGCCATCGTCCAATCCAGATAGTGTTGCTAATAATGGTCGTTATTATTCATAACTTTTCATATTTGCCTATAAAGATATACAAGGAATGAGTGGCAGCTAGCAAAATTGGTTTATAAAAAAGGACCTAGATCACATAATGGGGATATGTAAAACAAGATCCAATTATATTTGTAGTTTAGCAATAAAAGACGTTATGTTTTTATATTAGAAACTTTTGCTGATGCCGACAACCACTCGGTCATCAAAGATTTTTGTTTGAGTGCCATAGACCTTATGATCGCTATCCATGGTACTGCCATGATAACGAACATCAAAATTGAGGCCGGCATAGGCTTTACTCACTCCCAAATTCCAGTGTCCCCAACCTTCTGCTCCATTACCATCTAAATCTTGGTAGCCGATACTTGCTGAAACATGTAAACCATTGTCAAACTGATAGCTCGGATGAACGGCATAGTTAACACCTTGCCAGCCCTCTACGCCAAACCAATCGTCGATTGTTGGAGTCACTTCTAATTGCACATTTGCATGACCAAATTGTTTACCGACTTTTATCCACAGTTCGGTATAATTCGAATATGAGGCACCTGGATACAGGTAAGAAAAAACCATAACGTCGTAACTGATACCACTATCGCCAAACTCACCTGCTTTACCTATATAAGGTGCAGTAACAATTTCTAAATTGGGGTCTGCAAATTTGATATTGGAAGCAAATACACCGGTATACCAGCCCAGATCATTACCCCACCCTAGAGTACCTTGTACCACTGGTACTTCTGCATCCATCGTTTCCGATTCGCCACGAAAAACATAATCTGAAGCAAAGGTTAATTTACCACTTATGGCTCCATCGAAGACATTATCATCTGCAGCATTGGCAAAAGAGGTAGCCGATAAGATTAGACTGCCTAACAAAATTGACTGAGCTAGTTGAGTTTTTCTAATGTTCATATTCATTACCCTAAAATATATGTTCTTGTTGATAGGGTGACTATATTCAAAACTTATGAATGGCTGTTGAGTTGGTTATGAACTGATGGGAAACAAATATGAAAAAATATGAACACTAAGATTTAACATCACTCAAGCCTTGTGGGTCACTCTATTAAACGATCTGTATAATCAAAAGTGTCCAGATGGCAAAGCTGGATTTCGATGTACTTCACTAGGTTAAATCGATAAATACTCACATTTATGTAACGCTCAACTTTTACAACATTTGAGCTATCGTGTTTATCAGTTTCTAAACAACAGGGTTACAATTGAGTCTGCTGTTGCTGGAAGGGCTGTTGATAAAACTGCAGGGTTTTGCCTACCGTCAACTTGTCTTTGTCCGTCATTTTGTTCCAAGCGATAATTTGTTCCACACTGACCTTATACACTTTGGCAATACTCCAAAGAGTATCGCCATATTTTACCGTGTGATCGCTCCGAACTGCTGGCTGATTAGATGTGGTGATGGTCCTTGGTTGTTTGTTTGTTGAAGCGAGTTCGACCTCTGGTATCATGCTCGATACGCCTTGTGGCATATACAAAAATTGACCGGCAACGATTTTATCACTATTGATGTCGTTCATTTGTTGAATTTTAGACACAGTCGTTTGATAACGTTTAGCAATAGCACTAATGCTATCGCCCGGTTTTATTTGATATTTAGACCATTTCATTCTGGCGCTAATGTCAGTATCAGCAAGTGCCTTTTTAAATTCATTTACCTTGCTAACAGGCACTATTAATTGATGCGGTCCGTCTGGCGATGTCGCCCAACGATTAAATCCAGGATTTAGATTTTGTAGCCGAGCTATGGGCATATTTGCAAGCTCGGCTGCCACCGAGATATCGATTTGACTGCCAACATCAATGACTTCAACAAGGGGTTTGTTAGGAATCGTTTTGAGTGCAATACCATAACGTTGAGCATTTTTTATCACATCAGCGATTGCCAGCAGTTGTGGTACATATTGTCTGGTTTCTTTAGGCAAGGGTAAAGACCAGAAGTCAGTACTCAGTCCTCTCGCTTCATTATATCTAATCGCCTCACGCAAGCGCCCTTCACCGGCATTGTATGCCGCTAGTGCATATAACCAATTATCGGTCTTTTTGTACAGGTATTCGAGCATATCTAATGCTGCGGATGTTGCCGCTGGCACATCTCTTCGACCGTCATACCACCAATTCATCTGCAAGCCAAAATGGCTGGCCATTGGTGAGGTGAACTGCCATAGACCTGACGCATCGGCGCTAGAATAAGCAAAAGGATTAAATGAGCTCTCAACCATAGGTAGTAAGGCTAATTCAATAGGTAAATCTCGATGCTCAAACTCTTGCACAATTAAATACAAAAATGGCTTTGCGCGTTGCGAAATACTCTCAAGATGCTGTGGATTATCGATATACCACTGTCGATATTGGTTAACTAACTGCTCATCTGGGATTGGCATATCCATTGAGTAGCGGATGCGTTCCCACACATCACCATTGTCTTGGTAATTTCGGCGGACTAAAGACTTAGGGATCGTTGAGCTTGTTTTATTGGCAGTACTGAAATTGTTGTCTGCGTCGGCATCTTTAATTGCCACCGTTTGGCAACCACTTAACAGGATAAAGCCTGTTGTGATAAAGACAATTAATGTTCTCAATTAAAGATGTTCCTTAGATCTTACGCTGGCATTTTATGCTCAGATCGCGAATATTTTTGAAGCAAAAGTCGTCCATTGTAATTGAGTTTTATTTTTCTATCTATCAGTTTTAAAAAGCCAATTTAGAAAAGTTTATCAATGACTTCAACCGTTAATCAATTCAGCTTAACGATAATCATTATGCGTTTAGAATTATTAGGACATAGTATGGAGTAGAGAACTTGATTGATTGTGATCTGCATCATCGGATTTCGATTTTATCAATGCCAACCTCCGCTATTTTCACTGTTTAAACACCCGGTCACTGAGTAGATTAATGGCTATCAAGCATTAGCCTTTAAAAAGTGAATTCAGTCATGTCATTACAAGAAAATATTATCCAAATAGTCAGCCACCCTCACCTTTCTCCTAAGCAAAAATCAAATTATTTGGCCCTAGAAGCTGAAAATAGTCTGCCATATGTGGCAGTGTCTGAGCAGGTTAGTGATGCGATGAAGGACGGTATTATTTGCGATATGTTTGAAGGCCACGCGCCGTTTAAACCGCGTTATGTTCTGCCCGACTACGCTAAATACCTGAAGCAAGGCTCAGAGTACTTAGAGTTATCACCGGCTGAAGATTTTGATGATGCCCTTAATGCATTAATGGTGCTTTATCATCATGTGCCGTCGGTGACCAATATTCCGGTGTTCTTAGGTCATTTAGATGCGTTATTGATGCCTTTTGTTGCTGGGCTTGACGCTGATACCATTTATCGCAAATTAACCCGTTTTTGGATCTTACTTGACCGCATATTGCCCGATGCATTTATGCATGTGAATATTGGTCCGACTGATAATATTATTTGCCGGACTTTATTGCGCATTGATCTTGAGTTACAACAAATTGCGCCTAATTTGACCTTTATGTACGAGCCTGCAATAACACCAGATGATTTATTGTTGCAGGCGACCACCAATATTTGTTTTTGCAATAAGCCTCACATCGCCAACTATTCGTTGCATGCTGAAACATTCGATAAGCGCGGGTTTGGCATTGTCAGTTGTTATAACGCGCTCCCATTAGCTGGCGGCGCCAATACGTTAGTACGACTTAACTTAAAACAAGTTGCCTTAAAAGCCACTAGCATCGATGATTTTTTTCAACAAGTACTGCCTTATTATGGCCAACTCACCTTTGAGCTTATTGAAGCGCGTTCGGCATTCTTACATCAACAATCACATTTTTTCGACAGTTTTTTGGTTAAGGAGCAACTCATTGTTGAGGACCGTTTTGCGCCTATGTTTGGGATTTACGGTATGGCTGAGGCGGTCAATATTTTACAAGCCTTGTCTGCTAAGGGGTTAGCTGCCGCTATTGGATCGCAAGAGGCTACTGATCTATCCAGTAACGCCTATGGTCACAGCCAGGCAACTAATGAATTAGGCCTAAGGATCTCAGCTGCATTGGCTAACATGGTGACATCAACTCCGGTGACCTATGGTTATAAGGGGCGTGCGTTATTGCATTCTCAAAGTGGTATTAGCGTCGATAAAGATGTGACTCCTGGTGTTCGTATTCCTTATGGCACAGAGCCTGATCCTATTAGTCATATTCAAGCGTTAGCGAAGCATCATCAATATTATACTGCGGGAATTAGCGATATTCTTAGCATAGATGAAACCGTAAAATCGAATCCACAAGCCATGTTCCAACTCTGTAAAGGCGCATTTAGCTTAGGTTTTAGGGAGTTTACCGCCAATGTCGCGAATAATGATTTAGTCCGCGTTACTGGTTACATGGTCAAATGATCTGACATTGAAACGTTCAAACAACCTGGTTCACGCAGCAATACTAGCGGTTTAGCTGCTGAGGCCACCATGAATACCGGCATATTACAGCGCCAAGCCCGTGTTATTGCTCACGAACAAGCGCCTTTTGTTTATGAGTAAACTGGCTGTTGTAAGCCAAATATTGCCGTTTTCATGCGTCGATGGACCGGGCAGTAGATTGGTAATTTTTCTGCAAGGCTGCAATTATCAATGCAAAAATTGCCATAATCCACAAACGATAAGTTTGTGTAATGCATGTGGCGATTGTGTTGATCATTGCCCTGAGCAAGCATTGACGCTCATTGCAACGCAAGATACAGATTTAAAATGTAAGCCACATATCGTGTGGCACAGCACTAAGTGCACTGAATGTGATACTTGCCTTAGGGTATGCCAAGCACAATCCTCGCCCAAAACGGTAACTTATACGCTTGAGCAAATCCTTGAGGTGATTAGTTGTCAGCGATATTTTATTAACGGTATTACGGTTAGCGGCGGCGAAGCGAGTTTGCAATTACCTTTTGTTATTACTCTGTTTAAGGCGATTAAATCATCTGAGCAACTAGCACACTTAACTTGCATGATCGACACCAATGGTAGTTTAAGTCGCACGGGATGGCATAAATTACTCCCCTATTTAGATGGTGCTATGGTTGATTTAAAAGCATGGCACCAAGCTACTCACTACTATATTACCGGGCGTGATAACAAAGCGGTGTTTAACTCAATTGAATTACTTGCTCAGCACAATAAGCTCTATGAAGTGAGACTGTTACATATTCCTGAGGTTACAGATTATGATACCCAGATTGATGCCCTAGCGGCTTATGTAACTCAGCTACCAAGTGATACCCGAGTTAAATTAAATGCATTTCACCATCACGGAGTTGGTGAAATCGCTTCAACATGGAAGCAATGCACTCAGGCTGATATCGAAAATTTAGCCGCGCTGCTGAGCCAGCGAGGAGTGAATAATCTTGCCTTACCGGTCCTATATCTTTAATTCAATTAAGTCGATTTAATCTCGACATCCTATTTTAGCAATGACGACAGTGTAATATTTGCTCATATAACCATCGGTGTGCGGGATCATTCATGCTTTGTTTATGCCATACGAGGCTATAAGCGACTTTGCCATAATCTATAGGTAAAGCTTTAATGATCAGCCCTTGGGCTTGTTTGGCTGTGGCTCCCCAGTAGCGCGAGCAGGTAAACAGTAATTCACTGTGGTGACACATTAAGGCGGCACTACCAAAGTCTGCTACTGAAATGGGGATCGCGCGTTTTTTGGATTGCTGAGCCAGCAAAATATCGAAAAAGGGTGTGCTTAAGTCGGTATCGGTTATACCTATATGGCTGAATTGCAAATAGTCATCAAGGCTGATGTCTTGCTGCAAAGCCAAAGGATGTGATGCATTCATTAAACAAACCATCTCATCATTGATCAAGGTTTCCCAGACTAAATCGTCATCAATATCCGTCGGCTGACTTAGGTCGTGGGGTAAAATAATGAAATCTAACGAGCCCTTTATTAAGCCATCAAAACCAATATTGTCTTTACTGTAAATATCTAAATGGATGTTGGGCGCTAACTTAAGAATATGAGCGCTTATTTTTGCCGCCAGTAGTTCAAAGGTGCTTTCACGCATAGAGAGCGCAAAACGGCCCTGATAATCAGCAGGACTAAACACATCTTGGCTCATGATATGGTTCATATCATTGATCATCTGCTGCACACTAGGGCCCAGTCTTCGCGCTAAGGGGGTGGCGATTAGCGAATTACCATGTCGATAAAATAATTCATCATTAAGGCTGTTTCTTAACTGACTCAAGGTTTTACTTACCGATGAGGGGCTTAAACATAAGCGTTCAGCACTGGCAGTGACACTGAGGGTATCAAGCATCACATGCAAAGTGATTAAGTGTTTCATGCTAATACGGGAAAGCTTTGCCAAATCCATTAGTGTCTTAACCCTTTATAAATATTGGATTTAATCACTAAAATATAAAACTAAAGAGGATATGTGTATAGGCTCAAAAGTCATAATCAAGAGCCGCTTCACAGTGCTGACGAATAAAGAGTCTATTTAAGGCCGTTCAACGTCATTCTAGTTGCTTATGAGTCTTGGCTTATTTCAGATTAACCTTTGCTGATCCGTTAATTTCTTTTCTATTCAATATCCAACCACATTTCCCCCAGCACTTCACATGCCTACTAGGCAGCAGTGTTTCTGATCTCGTGGATTGGGTTCTGGGTTTATTACCATCAATAACTGACTTCTCTACGCCATATTTGACACCATTATTGTCGCTAGCGTCATTTATGACAAAGCATAGCGAGACGATAGTCGCTATTAGATAACACCGATATCAAGCCTTATAAAGTTAACTGATTTAAAAATGATAATTTTCAATACCTTATAAATAATATTCCAATAAGACCTCGCACTAAGCTAACTTGGCCCACCAATTGCTATTACTAAGTATGTTTGTAATCTGTTTTACAGATTAGGCAGAATTTAAGTTAACCACTACTGGAGTAATAACATGACTGATTCTATTGTTTCTTTTCCACAATTAAACCGACCAGCACCTGCATTTAATACCAAGACGACTCATGGTATGCGCTCTCTCACTGACTATAAAGGCAAGTGGTTGGTGTTATTCTCGCATCCAGCAGATTTCACCCCTGTATGTACTACTGAGTTTATGGGATTTGCACAACACGCTGCAGAGTTTGCTGAGATTAATACCGAATTATTGGGTCTATCTATCGACAGTATTCACTCTCATATTGCTTGGGTACGTAATATTGAAGAAAACTTTGGTGTTGAAATTACCTTCCCTATTATCTCCGATTTATCAATGGCAGTGGCTAAAGCCTACGGCATGATCCAACCTGGCGCGAGTGATACCGCCGCTGTGCGTGCAACTTTCATTATCGATCCTGAAGGTATATTACGTGCCATGGTCTATTACCCAATGAGCAACGGCCGTTCTATTAGCGAATTTGTTCGTTTAGTCAAAGCATTGCAAACCAGCGACGCCAATGGCGTAGCGACTCCAGAAAACTGGCAGCCTGGTGATGACGTTATTGTCCCCCCACCAGCCACTACTGCTGAAGCCAAAGCCCGTTTAAACCAAGGTTATGAATACACTGATTGGTATTTCAGCAAAAAATCGCTTTAATTTTGCCGGCACAGGGATCTAAGTTCCTGTGCATCTTTTACATAGGATTAATATAGGAACTTTATAATGAACTCTACTTTTAGTGTCCATGAGTTTTTAGATGATGACAGTGAAACGTTCACTTATGTCGTTGCCGATAATGCCACTTCATATGCCGTTATTATTGACCCTGTTTTAGATTTTGATTACAAGTCAGGTCGTACTGATACTCGAAGTGCCAAACGAGTTTTACATTGGATTGAACGTCAAAACTTGACGGTAAAATGGATATTAGAAACCCATGCCCATGCAGACCATTTATCTGCCGCCAGTTTTATATGTGACAAAGTCGGTGGCAAAATAGGCATTGGCGAGCATATCACCGAAGTTCAAGATACTTTTAAAAGCATATTTAATCTTGAGGCGAGTTTTTTGCCGAATGGCAGTCAATTTGATCGACTATTTAAACATGGTGATCGGCTACAAGTCGGTGATATGACCATACGTATTATGCATACTCCAGGGCACACTCCTGCCGATTTAGCCTACATCATTAACGAACAAGCCGCGTTTGTAGGTGACACTATCTTTCTGCCTGATGTGGGGACTGCGCGATGCGATTTCCCTGGTGGCGATGCCAATACTTTATATGACTCAATCCAGACATTATTTAGTTTGCCAGACTCGACCGACATTTATGTTTGCCATGACTACCCTACTGAAGGCCGTGACCACCAATTTAAAACTCAAATCAGTCAACAAAAACAACACAATATTCATGTTAACGACACCATGTCAAAAGCCGATTTTGTTGCTTTGCGACAAAAACGAGACGCCACGTTAGCCATGCCAAGGCTGATATTGCCATCGATTCAAGTCAACATTCGTGCAGGAAAAATGCCTGATGCTGAAGACAATGGCACAGTCTATTTAAAAATCCCGATTAACCTTCTTTAAACCTAAGAGTCATCAAAATGATACAAGCAATTATTGGCGCATTATTAATTGGTTTAGTGCTGAGTGTATTGGGCTCTGGAGGCTCAATTATTACGGTTCCAGTGTTGTTATATCTTATTGGTATGCAACCACAATTAGCCATAGCTTCATCATTATGTATCGTTGGTGTAATCAGTTTAATCAGCAGTATGCGTTTCATTAAGCATAAAAAGGTTTCTTGGCGTCATGTGTTCTTATTTGGTTTACCTGGCATGGCGGGGACTTACTTAGGTGCTTGGACAAGCACTTTTGTGACCAGTGACATTCAACTGACTGTGTTTGTCATTTTAATGCTTATGGGTGCCGTCATGATGTGGCGTAATCAATCAAGTCGATGTAAAGCGGGCACGCTGGATGTGACCAAAATCCTCTTACAAGGCTTAGGGGTCGGTGTTGTGACTGGTTTTGTTGGTGTTGGTGGCGGCTTTTTAATTGTGCCGGCTTTGGTGATCCTCGGTGGTATTGATATTGGACTCGCGATTGGCACCAGCTTACTGATTATTACCATGAATTCATTCGTTGGCTTTATAAAATACTACTCATTGCTTTCAGATAAAGGGCTTGAGTTTGACTGGTCGGTTATTGGGATCATGATTGCTGGCGGGTTTGTCGGCAGTATTGCAGGTCAATGGATAAGCCAATATTTACCTAAAGCAATATTACAGAAAATATTTGCCGTGTTTTTAGTCTTAATGGCGCTATTTATCCTAACTAAATCTATTATTTAATATCACGAGGTACACATGAAAACTGCTCAAGAATACATAAGTGAAATCAAAGCTAACATTATCGAAGTGAGTACCCATGATTTACTCACGGCAATGCTTAACCCTGATGTGGTTATTATCGATGTCCGTGAACACGAAGAATTTTTATTAGGCCATATCGAAGGTGCAGTAAATTTCCCTCGTGGTGTATTAGAGATGAAAATACACGAGCATCCTTTGGTCAGTCACCATTGCGAATGGGTTTTAGCATTAAATGAATTAGCAGAAAAAGAGATATTTCTGATTTGCCGTACTGGGGGTCGCTCCGCACTTGCTGCTGATTCATTACAAAATATGGGCTTTAAAAAACCACTATCTGTAGCAGGTGGTATGGTGCAATGGCAACAAGATGGATTTCCATTAGTGCCGTATAAGGTTTAAATCACAGTAAGCTAGATATGCTCTGGCTAATGGCTGATATCTTTCATTGCCATTAGCTGGAGGCCGTTTATTTGACCACTAATTGGTAAGATGATTATTTTCGTGATGTGATCACAATTGATTTAGCGGTATTTTAATATAATAGTTATCTTCACCTTCTATGGGTGAAATATTGCCTGCACGAATATTGATTTGGATTGCGGGTAGTAGCAAAGCTGGAGTATCAGCATTTATATGACGTTGTTGATGTAACTCAACAAACTCAGTAAGAGTGACTTTACCCCCTACAACGCGGTTATTCCTTTTTTGCGCAATAACCGATGTTTCTAATTGATTCTCCGCGTTTTTATCTGTGAACGGATAATGTCCTACAAATACACGGGTACAATTTGGCAATGCTAATATCCGTTGAATTGAATGGTATAAGGTGGTTGCACTGCTATCTGGGAATTCAGTACTCGCAGTCCCTAACTCAGGTATAGATAAGGTATCACCGACAAACACTGTGTCTTCAATAAGATAGCTAACACAAGCTGGTGTATGGCCCGGAGTGTGCATTACGTGAATATTTAAATGACCGAATTTAATCAATTCTTCATCGACAAACAGTTGGTCAAACTGCTCACCATTACACTGAAAGCTTTCATCAAGATTAAGTAATCGCTTAAACGTGTGCTGGACTTTGGTGATATTCTCGCCAATTCCCGTTATCCCTCCTCGATTTTTCTTGATATAGCATGCCGCTGAAATATGATCATCATGGGCATGCGTTTCTAAAATCCATTCAATTTCATATCCATGTTTATCGATATGCTCAATCAGCATATCGGCAAAGTGGGTACTTATGGTTCCAGAGGCGATATCAAAGTCTAAAACAGGATCGATTATGGCGCTTTGACGCGTAGCAAGATCCGTCACCACATAAGTAATCGTATGGCTAACGTGATGATAAAAAGGATCGATGCGGATTTTGCTCATGACACATTACTCCCAACAAAATCCCTTGGGCATTTGTTAGATAAAACCTCATATGAATATCGGTCACATTCGCAACATCATTTATCGTTGACTGAGGAAGTTTGATTATTACAGTATAATGTTAAGTCAAATCATCATCTTTTACTGCGAATTATGTCGCAATAAATTGCGAACGAATCAACTCACTATGATTTAGGTTTTGCGTAATAAGACTTAACGTTTGTTAAGCCTTATTACGTCATTATTTACGTCTTTATTAGGGTTTGGCTGTCATCGGCGATACTGGATCACTGATGACTTTTTGCAATGAAAATGCACCTCTAATATCACCAAGGGCAAAGTTAATTGCTTTATCATCAGGATAGGTTGTATTAATCAATGCACTCAGTTCAGGGTTAATATTACTGCCATGACAACCTAAGCATAACTCTTGAGTTGGAATGGCTTTCATATAACGAAACTCAGTATTATCGCCATTAACAATATACTCGCTGGCCACTATCGGTTTATCAACGGATTGCTGTCCTGAAGACTGAATGGCTTCAAACTTTTGTAATTGTGCTAACTCCCATGCATCTGGCGTATTGTCTGAATTACGCACCCGCAAACTGGTTCGAGCGAGCGTCCAGCCTTGTTTCGAATTCTGTGCAGTAATGGCAGGCGCTACCGACTTACACACAGACACAGCATTGGGCAATCCACCTTGCTTTATGGCTGCCTGTAACTGACCTTTTAATGTTTGGCTAAATTCGGCAATACGCTCATTAGCCTCTTGCTCAAGCATTTGCTGTTCGGTTAATGATGCTGCTTGGCTAACACTGGCCATACTCGCGAGTATTAGTAAAGCGCCTAATTTGCCAGATCCTGCCACGTGTTGATTACAATTCTTTGCTAATGTCATTATCATCATCCTCTGCTTCTAGGCGCGTGATCCCCATGAGTTTCAACGCATATTTTTCGTATAATGGTTCACTGCTACCAGTCTTCATTTTTCGTAGAAAGTATTTTTCAAAACCAATTTTGGCAAAATGCGCCCATTTCCCTTTTTTAAACCAAGAGACGTTACGCGGTGCTATTTGAGGCATTGCCACAAATACTGCACCAGTGTCACCCATATCAGCAATACAAATTGCATTCCAGGTGCCTTTACTTTTAGGCGGGCTGTTTTCAATAATAATGCTATGCAAATTGTGAGCGATTGCAGTCATCATCGACTCAATCATGTAACCTGTTTTTGGCATTCCGGTTGGGACTGGCGTTATTTCTGCTGGCGGGATTGCCACACAAACGCCACCCGCAAAAATATTACTAAATGTTGGTGAACGTTGATGTTCATCGGTAATAACAAAGCCTTTAGGGTTACATAGTCCTTCAACATTCGCGACAGCATCAATACCAGCAAATGGGGGGATTAACATTGAATGTTGAAATGGCAATGAGTGAGAAAAATCAACATTTCCCTTTCTATCAAGCTCTGAAATATGCATCACGCCCTCCTCTACAGAGTCAACCGTGGCATTGCATATCCATTTTATATCTCTTTGGCGTAACTCAGACTCGAGCATTGATTTTGAATCACCAACGCCACCTAAACCTAAATGCCCAACATAAGGCTCGCTAGTGACAAAATGAATTGGCACTTTGCTTCGAATGCCGGCATCACGTAACACCTTGTCTAAAATAAACACGTATTCATAAGCAGGCCCAAAGCAGCTTGCACCTTGAAATGCCCCCACGATCACAGGACCCGGATTAGCTAACAGTTTATCGACATCAACTTTGCACTCTACTGCATGTTCAAGTGTGCAAATAGATTGAGTAAAGTGTTCAGGGCCTGCTCCAGGTATAGTGTTAAATGCCAGTTTAGGACCGGTTGCGATAACCAAATAGTCATAGTCAATAATGTCTTCATCAGCAGTTATAAGTTGATTTTTTTCAGTATCAATTTTAGTCACTCTGGCACATTTAAATTCTATTTTTTTATCTGCTAAGTGTTTTTCTATCTGGAACGTAATGGCTTTAGGTTCTCGCCACCCAACGGCAATCCAAGGATTAGAAGGGGTAAAACGAAATGTATCATGTTCGTTAACCATTAAAACTTGATGGTCCTTACCCAAAATCTCTTTTATTTCGTATGCGGCTGGCATGCCACCAGTACCGGCACCTATCACAACAATTTTAGCCATTGAATGTTCTCCCCATTTACAGTGTCTTTGAACTCAATACGGCCATCAGACATGTATATTAGAGCTATACAAAGCTTGTGCCAGATCACATCTTAAATTTTAAGGCAATGAAATCAGTTGCCTAGAACCAATCAATGTTTAGATAATGTAAATGCAAGGTTACCAAGTGACAAATGTGGCATTGACGTGACAATTATGGCACCTATAATGACATATTAGAATTAACTGATGCATATATAGACAAGCGAGAGCAATAAATGGATAACACTACCGTAGTCCAATCGATGATAAACGCGATTGATAAACCGGCAATATTTATTACCCCTGACTATGTCATACATGCGGTCAATGAAGCCTATGCAGAAACATATGAGACCAAAGTGATATTGGGTCAAAGTAAGTGTCATCAAATTTCCCATCACAGTAACGAACCTTGTGACAAACACGGCGAAGATTGCCCTTTACAGCAATGCCTGAGTACGACTAGAGCAGCCAATGCGATGCATATCCATAGCACGGCTCATGGCAAGTCATATTGCGATATTTTAATGAAACCGATTAAAGATAATGACGGCCAAATCTTAGGGTTTCTAGAGATTCTAGATGCTATTGATTATGCATCGATCGAATCTAAAAAAGGCACTATGGTCGGTCAATCCGCGCCGTTTAAGGAAATGCTCAATCGGATAAATCGCGCCTCTCAATCCAACATTGCAGTACTATTGCAAGGTGAAACAGGCGCTGGTAAAGAGCTGGTCGCCAAAGCTGTACATCAGGCCAGCAGTAGAAGTGATAAGCCATTTGTGGTGATTGAATGTACCGGACTGAGTGAGAATCTATTCGAAAGTGAATTATTTGGCTATGAAAAAGGTGCCTTTACCGGGGCGACCACCAGCAAAAAAGGTCTGATTGAAATCGCCCATGGTGGGACGGTGTTTTTTGATGAAATTGGCGACGTACCAATGAATATGCAAGTCAAGTTACTCAGATTACTTGAAACTCAATGCTATCGCGCCGTTGGGGGCTTAAAACAAAAACGTTCTGATTTTAGATTAGTCAGCGCCAGCCATAAAAATTTACTCGATTTAGTTGAAAAAGGAGAATTCAGACGTGATTTGTATTATCGCATTGCAGGATTTCCGATTTACTTACCCTCGTTACGTGAACGCCATGATGATATTCCAACGCTCGTTAATCACTTTATTAAATATTCTGAATACAAACATAAAAAGTTTTCAGCTAATGCGTTAACCTTACTCAGTCGTTATGCCTATCCAGGTAATATTCGTGAATTGAAAAACATTATTGAGCAATCAGCATTAATAGCCAACGAAGATATGATCCACTGCAGTGATTTACCTGAAATTGTTCAACCTAATAACCTGTCGACCGAAGAAAACAATTCCCTAAAAACGGCAACCACGATCATGTCATTAGATGACGTTGAGTATAGGTATCTTTTTCAGGTCTGTGAGCAATTTCAAGGGTCTCCTGCAGAATTAGCCATTAAGCTTAATATTAGTGTTCGTACTTTATATCGTAAATTACAGCGCTATGATTTAAAACTAACAGCGCTGTAAGCACATCACTTCGACCTGCGCATTCACTAATGTTGGTGCATGAGTGAGTGAGTGCTTTTTATTACAACAAGGTTTCATCATGGCGCTTTCTGCGCCCGCTTTAGTTTCACAGCAACGTTTCGCCTCAGGTGCACTGTGACAGCCCGCTTCTCCATCAGCATGATCATGTTCGCAACAACCGCCATTAGCTTGCTTAGCAATATGTTTCACTGACGGACGCCCCTGACTTACCTGGGTATATTGTTCACAGTTGGATAAAACAGCAGCCGCAAAATGCTGTAACTCTGTACGGCCGTTTTTTGCATGAAATACACTCAAATTCTGGTTTAGTAGCTTAGACAATAACTGCTGGCCAATATTACGTATGATCACCCGATTAGCGCCTTGTGCCAGTATCAAACTGACTAATTGCTGCTTGCCCTCACATCCATCGAGTAAAGCTGGGTTGGTAAAACGCCCGACGACTTGAGCTTGGTCATTAATAAACAGTACCTCATCGGCTTTGCTAAAATGGTTGGAAATATTTTCCGCTTTCATGGGTATGGCTGTAATCATGGGGGCAGTCCTCACTGTACAATATTAAATTTTATCATCGAGATACCATTTAGTTTAAACGGCATAAATGGTTATGGTTGATGACATTAATGCTTGCCATTATCGATTAACAGTAATTGGCATATGCTATATATACGCCGATTAATGGCATATGCCAATTAGCATTGATATTTTGTGACCGGTGCCACGCTTAGCTCAATATCAATACCAATAATCGAATCAGTGATTTCTATTTTATTTGCTCAATGACAATTTTAATGATGGAACCCATAAAAATATTAACATTTAATCTTGGGTAAGCATTTCCATTGAGTTGAATATTGAGGAGTAAGCAAATCACGACGCATTGCCCACTTTTGTTGTATTCCTTGTGCAGCAAGAAACACAGTATCGCGGCCATAACGTTGGTTGATGCTATCAAGGGTGTGCATGAGGGCATAATCGACCTTAGCAGGATTGAATAAATCAAATTGAAAATATTTCTCGCTGGCTAAATCAACAAGGCCTACGCCAATTTTGTAATACCGCACACCGACGCGAAACAACCTTGGTGCAGCTTGTCTAAGCGCTTTGGTGAGTTCAACAGAGCAATGTGTCGGGCAAGGGAAATGGACAATGACCTTATCACTCACGGGCCGTTCGTCATGAGGGGAATTACTGGCAAACAGCAACATGGTTTTGCAATACGAGCCTTGCTGACGCGCTTTAAGCGCCGCGATAGCGATATGTTTACTCAATGCCTGTAATAGCAATTCATAGTCAGTGATGCGCTCACCAACACTACGAGTCGAGAAAATTTGTTTTTTATCTGCCCTTGCCTCATCCCATTGTTTACAGACTTGACCATTCAGTTCACGAACCGTTCGCTCTATTTCAATACTAAATTGTTTTCTCGCAAGGCTCGGTGGCATACAGGCAAGATCATATGCGCTGCGAATATTCATTACTTCAAGTTTTTTACTTATGCGCCTACCAATGCCCCATACATCACCGACCGCAAGCTGACGCAAAATGTCAGTGCGTTGCTGCAATGTCTCAATTACGCAAACACCTTGGTACCCTGGAATTTTTTTAGCGGCATGATTGGCTATCTTGGCTAAGGTCAAGGTGTCACCCATACCGACACAGACGGGTAAACGCGCTTCTTTCCAAACCGTACGACGGATTAACTGACCATGAGTATGCAGGCATTTAATCGCGGGGTAACTGTGTTTAAACGACAGGAAACATTCATCGATGGAGTACACATGCTGATCGGGCGCAAAGCGACCTATTATCGCCATCATTTTTGCTGATAAATCGGCATAGAGCTCATAGTTAGATGAACACACAATCACATTACGCTCGGCACATAGCGCTTTAACTTGAAAATAGGGTAGAAATTTTTGTATGCCCGCTTCTTTTGCTTGTCGATTAGCAGCCACAATACAACCGTCGTTATTGCTCAGTACAATAATTGGCTTACCACGCCAATCAGGGCGAAATACCTGTTCAGCACTGCAATAAAAAGCATTGGCATCAACTAAGGCAAACATTGTTGCTTACCCTTGGTGGCTAACAAACATGGGGCTTTGGCGATGACAACGAATTGAGCGGATCACCACACCTTCAATACTAAAGTCATCATAATCGCAAATAGTTACTGGTAAATGTTGCTCATGAGATGACACTAGCATTCGCCGTTGCAGATCGAGAATTTTACACACAAATTCACCATTAAAATTAGCCACAATCACGTCGCCACTTTTAGCCGTTTCATGACGATCGACAATCAGTAAGTCGCCATCGAATATCCCAACACCTTGCATTGACTCCCCTTGGGCTAAGCCGATAAAAGTCGAACTTGGATGTTGCACTAACATCTCATCAAGACTGAGGCCTAATTGAAGATACTCAGCAGCAGGGCTTTCAAAACCGGTAATGCCAGCACTGGCGACAATGGGAATAAAGCGCATACGCTAACCTCGTACATTTATACTAGACACTGTATAAAAACACAGTACCATTTATAGGATACATAGTAGCGCTAAATTTTGTCTGTGCAAGTTTATTTATGTTAAACCGCGATATGCAGGCGGCATATTTAGCCATTGAAGGTTGTTATTAGCCAGCTAGATAGCGTTATCAGTTTAATAGTTAATGAATTTATTTGTTCAAGGTCAAAATACAATCTGAGCGATTGGTCTACACTTGTGATCAGTACAACAATGAATTTGATGCAAATATACACTTGATTGCTACTTTTTTTGGGGTCTAGTATGACACTCGCCACATTTGATATCGACATGCACGATGACAACTGCGACCTGAGTCTTGCAGGTGATTGGCAATTAGGCCAAGCACCACTAGGTGCCGATATTTGTGCCGCCCTTCCCGCAACTTGCCATACTGTCAGATTAGTGACGACTGAATTATCTCAGTGGGATTCAAGCCTTGCCATTGCCTTATTACAATTATCCCGCTGGTGTGAACAACAAAAAATAGCCCTCAATATTCAAGATACCCCACAAGGATTACAACAATTACTGCAGCTAGCTACCGATGTGCCTGTGTATCAAACGGCGAATGATGGTGTCATTGGTGGCATGTGGGTCACGCTTCGTAAAGGCATGATTGTACAAGGCTTACAGGTGCACGATGGCTTAGTGTTTGTCGGGGAAAGCACGTTGGCATTAGGGCGTTGGTTAAGAGGTAAAGCCAGTACTCGGCGCAGTGATATCGTATTTTTTATTGAACAAGCAGGGCCTAAAGGACTGGCGATTGTCACTTTGATTAGTCTGCTAGTGGGAATGATTTTAGCCTATTTAGGTTCAGTGCAGCTGCGTCAGTTAGGTGCTCAGGTGTATGTCGCTAACTTAGTGGCGATTGGAATGGTACGCGAAATGGGCGCCCTGATGACAGGCGTTATTATGGCTGGCAGAACGGGAGCCGCGTATGCAGCTCAATTAGGCACCATGCAGGTCAATGAAGAGATTGATGCGCTGCGAGTCATGGGTATTTCCACCATGGAGTTTCTGGTGTTACCTCGCTTGTTGGCATTGATTTTCATTATGCCGTTAATGTGCATTTACTCTGACGTGATAGGCATGATCGGCGGTGCAGTAGTTGCCAATGGCATGGGCGTGAGTTACACCCAATATATTTTACAAACTCAGGTTGCCATTGATTGGGTAGACATATCCACCGGGTTGATAAAAAGCCTTATTTTTGGTTTTTTGATTGCGATTGCAGGTTGTCAGGCCGGGCTTAAATGCGGGCGAGATTCTAATGCCGTTGGTTTAGCCACGACCAGTGCTGTAGTTAAAGCCATTGTGTTTCTGGTGGTTTCCGATGCCGCGCTCAATATCTTATACGATAAGTTAGGGATCTAATTATGGTGGATGATGCCTTCATCAGTGTACGCAATCTTAGTGTCGGTTATGGTACGACCGAGGTACAAAAACAACTGAACTTCGAGATTAACAAAAATGATATTTTTTTTGTCATTGGCGGAAGCGGTTGCGGCAAAACAACCTTACTTAAATCAATGGTAGGATTGTTAACCCCACTTAAGGGAGAAGTACTTTATCAAGGTAAAAACTTTTATGACGCTGATGAACCAGCGCAAGTGGCCATGCTCAAAGACTGGGGGATCACGTTTCAAACTGGCGCGTTGTTTTCCAGTATGTCGCTTGCCGAAAATGTGGCTTTACCGTTACAACTGTATACCGACCTTTCGGATCGGCAAATAGCAGAGGCTGTGGCATATAAGCTTGCTTTAGTCGGCTTAGCTGGATTTGAAAAATTTTACCCTGCCGAATTAAGTGGCGGTATGCATAAGCGTGCAGGCTTGGCACGCGCGATTGCACTGGATCCACAATTGTTATTTTTTGATGAGCCTTCAGCAGGCTTAGATCCCATTAGCTCTATGCGCTTAGATCACCTAATTGTGCAAATTTGCCAAGCACTGGACTCGACCGTGATTATCGTATCGCACGAGCTACCCAGTATATTGTCAATCGGCACCCGCTGTGTGTTTCTTGATAATCAAACCAATACCATGCTTGATTGTGGCGATCCGAGAGAATTAAAACTTAACAGTAGCCAAGCTCGAGTGCGACAATTTCTCAATCGTGCTGATAAAGTGGAGGCATCATGAGTAAAAGCCAGCGACTTCCTCTTGCGATTGGGGCCTTTATCTTTGGCGCGATTCTTTTAGTGTTTATTGCCCTGCTATTTTTTTCTGGTGGGCGAATATTTGCCGAAAAAGCGCCTGTGGTCATGTATTTCAATAACTCAGTACAAGGGCTTCAAGTCGGTGCGCCAGTGAAGTTAAAAGGCGTAATCATTGGTGAAATAAGCGATATTAGCATTGATTTCCCCAACGACAGTAGCCAAGGTGTCACGGCCTCAGTTCACGCCGATTTACTGTTGAAACGCATCAATCTTAAAGGCATACAAGTGGGAGAAGAGTTTTTCTCCCATGCGATAGAGAATGGCTTACGTGCTCAGCTGAATTATCTGAGTTTATTAACCGGCCAACTCTATGTTGAGTTAGATTTTTATCCCAACACATCCGCACATTTTCATGATGACAAAGATTCATTATTGGAGCTACCAACCATAGCGACTGATTTCGAATCCTTATTTAAAGATCTGCAATCATTGAACTTGAAAAACGTCATCACCAATGTGGATAAATTGGCTCAGCAACTTAGCGACATTGCCGCCAGTGGCAAAATACAGCAAGCGCTGGATAATTTTGATCGCGCTGCAACAGCCGTTAGAAACACCGCTGTGCATATCGATACAACTCAGGCGACATTAGGCACCAAGAGTATCGAAGTACTGGCTAAACTAGATAGTTTACTGATGCAGTTAAGTAAAGATGAACCGCAAATGGTTGAGTCTCTCAACCTCAGTTTAGCGGCACTGCACAAAACATTAGTCAGTATTGATCAGTTGGCGAATCAAGCAGGTAATTCTTTAGATCAAAACTCCCCACTCGTGATTGAATTAACCAATACATTGGCAGAGATTAGCCGCACAGCTCGGGCGTTACGTAGTTTAAGTGAAACCTTAGATGAGCAACCCGAGGCGATTATACGTGGTAAGCAAGGAGAATAATGTTATGAGGCTATCTTGGATGAGATCACTATATTGGAGTGTGAGTTTATTGGCACTTAGCCTGATCAGCGGCTGCCAAAGCTCACCGCCAAAACAGTACTTTGTGTTAACCGCACCGTCCTTGCAGATAGAGCCCGGCAGTACATCACTCGAATACGATATTGGCATTGGCCCTATTGAAATACCCGAGTACCTAAACTTTACTCAAATGGTATATCCGCTTGAAGATGGCAGCCTACAAAGAATAGCCAACAGCTACTGGGCTGAGCCATTAGATCAAGGTATCGGCCGTGTCGTGAGTATTAATCTCAACCAAAGCGATCATAGTCGTAAGTTAGTGTTATTCCCCTGGGGAGCAGAAAATAGCCCGCAGTACAGTGTCAAAATAAAGCTTATGAGCTTAAGCAGAGACAGTAACAATGTCAGACTAAATGTTTATTGGGATCTTATCGATAACCAAGTAAACCGACATATCACCCAGCAACACTTCACTGCTGTCACCAAAGCAGGAGCAACGGCACCAGACATGGTTAGTGCATACAGCCATTTATTGGCTCAGTTATCTGAGCAAATCGATAAGTCACTGCAACAACTGCCAGATTAACCGGAAAGTTTAAGCATAAGAGATAATGCAATTTATAGAATAGTGAGGTTGATTCTAGATAGCGGCTTGAGCGCCTAACGTGTAAAAGATTTAGGTATTAAACGAGTTGTAGCATTAGATGCGATTCATTTTACATTTGTTTATCTGAAGATGAGAACCGATAAAAGGCTGCGGTTACTTAATCAAATTGACTTCTAATATGTGCTCAATCTTTTGCTTTTTACTACTCCAGATGTATTTGTAATGCCCACCTTGCAGTGGGATTGTGACGGCTTTAGGTTTGAATGCCGCAATACATTCACCACCACTGTCTCTTACACTACGATATACCAAACCGTTACTGTCACGGGCACGCAACGCTTTAGCAAATTGCTGTGCTATCGCGTAGTCATCTGTGTATAAGTAATCAAATTCTTGGGATCTAATATCATGCAGTGCCAACGCGACTTGATTAATATAGCAACGCATAGTGAGTTCGGTATCGGGCTCATTAGTCGCGCGTAAAAACACTTCTCGGTGGTAAATGGTTTCAGCAAAGGCGGTATGTAACGTTTTAGCCGCATAATACACTCCAAATTGACAACCATCGGTAAAGCGTGATGGCGTACCAATATGGGTAAATGCCGCCATTATTGGCGAGGTTCCAATACCAGAAATACGTTGTTCTACTGGCACTAGGGCCAAGTCGCCTGCTTCTTCACGTAGACGGTCGTTGGTGAGTGATTCAATAGCAAAGACTATCTCAAGCTCATCAGGGTTGGCGACCTGTTCAAATAAGTCGATTGGCGGAAAATGGCTGGGCACTAATCTGTACAGCTTATCCGCGTTAGGCTCAATGGTATTAACCTCGTTGTGCATCAAGGTATCTCCGCATATCACTCAAATTTATCATGCTACCTTTTAGCATATACTCCAAAGCTGTTTGATTATTAAAGGCTTGATTGACTTTTTGAGGCCAAGCATCGGCTTGATCTCTTGTCGGAAATAAACTCCCAAGGGCTTTATAAATGCCTAAAACGTATGAAATACGCTCCAAGGTATCTGGCGACAATGACGACACTTTACCTTTTTTCCAATTATAAAATGTCGACTCGGCCGGCCTACCTAACAGCACAATTTGATCTTTTGCTCTTACATGCCAAGCATCCATGATATTAAAAAACACCTTCAGCGCGACTTGGGCAGTTTTTTCAGGATTTTGCTGTAACACAGCTTGCTCAATTGCAGACATATCCAGCCCCCTCAGAGATTTATACAGCGATATAAAACGAATCATTACCACAACCAATAATACTCCACACATGGAGTTTATTCAAATTATACTATTTTTACGGTGTAAAATCATCGCGAGATAAGTGGCAAAAACCATAGTTAACAAGGAAGATTCATCGCTGAAATGTCTTATTAATAACCTAGTTGCTAAAATTTGCTAACAATTCAAATGTTGACATTTTGTGTCATTCTTTCAAGATGACGAAGCAAATAACTCTGTCAACACATTGGCTAAGGAATACGATAACAATGAATAGATCCTTAATTGCGATTGGATTAACCACTGCACTATTAGCAGGTTGTGGTGTATCTGATACAACGAATACTCAGGTTGCAGCCGTCACTTCGCCTGCTCCTGCTAAAGCTGAATTAGGTACTTTTGGTATTGACTTAACAGCGCGTAATGAAGCGGTTAAACCTGGCGATGACTTCTTTATGTATGCCAGTGGTCATTGGTACGACAACTTTGTCATGCCAGCAGACAAAACCCGTTACGGCGCATTTAATGCCTTAGCTGAGCGCAGTGAAGATCAAGTCAAAGCAATTATTGATGATATTGCTGGCCGCAGTGATTTAAATGCAGAAGAACAATTAATTGCTGATTTTTATCATGCCTATATGGATACCGAAACCATTAATAAGTTGGGTATCACACCAATTAAAGGCACCTTAGATCAAATAGCGGCAATCAACTCGACTCAAGACTTAACAAAAATATTCGGCGAAGCCTGGCTTACAGGTACATCATCACCTATTTGGGGTGGAATGTGGTTTAACCGTTTAGACCCTAATCAATATGAAATGACCATTGGCGCTGGTGGCTTGGGTTTACCAGACCGTTCATATTACCTAGAAGAAAGTGATCGCTTTGTGAATATTCGTAAAGCTTATGTTGAGCATATCGCTGCAATGTTGGCTTTTGCGGGGATAAAAGACGGTGAAAAACGTGCCGCGGCGATTCTTGCACTTGAAACTAAAATAGCACAAGCACAATGGCCTAGAGAGAAACGTCGTAATCGCGATTTAACCTTAAACCAACTTAAGCGCGCAGATCTTGCTCAGCAATATCCTGGATTCGACTGGGATTTATATTTTGCACAAACAGGCTATCAAGTCCCTCAACTCAATATATCTGAACCTGAACCGGTTAAGGCTATCATTGACTTGATAAATCAACAGCCATTAAATGTATGGCAGGATTATCTGACCTACCACACGGTCAGTAATAATGCCGGATTATTATCAGAAGATATTTTCAATACTAATTTTGCTTTTTATGGCAAAGAGTTAACAGGCCAAGAACAACCTCGTCCACGTTGGAAACGCGCGGTAGAAGAAATGTCAGGCACTCAATCATTGGGCTTTGCAATCGGTAAAGTGTATGTGTCACGTTACTTTCCTGAGTCGTCTAAGCAACAAATGGCCGAATTAGTTGAAAACTTACGCACAGCACTTGGACAGCGTATTGATGGTTTAGAGTGGATGGGCGATGAAACTAAAGTGAATGCCCATGCTAAATTAGCGGCATTTAACCCTAAAATTGGTTATCCAGATTCATGGCAAGAATTTGATGGTTTAACCCTGACTAAAAATGATTTAGTCGGTGATATTAAAAATCTGCGCAAATACTTCCAAGCCGACAGCGTAGCTCAGGAACTGGAAAAAACCGATCGTAATCGTTGGGGCATGACCCCGCAAACAGTCAATGCCTATTACAACAGCTCGTTTAATGAGATTGTGTTCCCTGCGGCTATATTACAACCGCCATTTTTTGATCCAAGCGCAGATCCCGCAGTGAACTATGGCAGTATTGGTGCGGTCATTGGTCACGAAATGGGTCATGGATTTGATGATCAAGGCTCTAAATCAGACGCTAATGGTATTCAGCGTAATTGGTGGACTGACAAAGATCGCGCAGCCTTTGATGCTAAAGCCGATAAACTGGCTGAGCAGTACAGCAAATATGAGCCTATTCCAGAAAACTTTGTCAACGGACGTAACAGTTTAGGTGAAAACATCGGCGATGTTGGTGGCTTATCAATGGCGTACCACGCTTATAAGTTGAGCTTAAAAGGTAAAGAAGCACCGGTTATTGATGGCGTTACTGGCGATCAACGCTTCTTTTTAGCTTGGGCTCAAGTGTGGAAAGAAAAACGTACCGAGCAAAGCATGTTAAGCCAACTTCGTGCTGGCACTCATGCACCAGGTCGTTACCGCGCCCTCGCCCCACGTAACCACGATGCTTGGTACAAAGCCTTTGATGTTAAACCCGGTGACGAGTTGTACTTACCTGAAGAGCAACGCGTACGTATTTGGTAATTTAGTGAGTAAAGACCTGCAATAAGTTGTCTTAGTTACAACACGCATAAATCACAATGAAAAAATGCCAGTCAGTTAACTGACTGGCATTTTTTATCACTATCGGCACAAATGTTTGAACAAATATCAGCAACCTGGTGACTCACATCAGAAACGAATGAAATAGATAATAGTAAAGTCTCAACAGTAGATACAAATTATCTCAAGATTGATCGATAACGGAATAACGTTTGAATATGTTTACGGCCTAGGCATATTGGTTCATCGTCGCTGGCAATACAGTGAGCACTTTATAACTCGTTTAGGAATAGAAGTGTGTTAGTAATTTTATAAGTCAGAATGATTTCGAATAACCTTTAATATGAAAAAGTAATTGAATTACCTAAAAATAATGGCTAACTTCACTTGCCCACTACACATCGCCAAGCTGGGATACAGTGACTTTTACTTACTAGTGGCGGTGTTACTTTAGCCCTCACGCTGATAGGCGCGCCACCCTTAAAAAGCAATCTATACTACACACTTGAAATAATATTGATCACAGGGAATTAAAATGAAAGTACTGACCTTCGGCACAAGCAACAGCAAAAACTCTATTAACAAAAAATTGGCTTTTTATGCCGCACAGCAAATCAACAATGCAGATATATCGCTAATCGACATTCATGACTTTGAAATGCCCATATACAGCGTAGACAGAGAAACTGAATTTGGTATTCCGCAATTAGCACACGATTTTTATAACGCGATTGGCGCAGCAGATACTATCGTGATGTCATTCGCTGAATACAATGGCTCATATACATCAGCCTATAAAAACCTGTTCGATTGGACATCTCGAATAGACATGAAAGTCTTTCAAAATAAACCGATTCTTATGCTGTCCACCTCGCCAGGTCCTGGAGGAGCGCAAAGTGTCTTAGCCGCAGCGCAAGCATCAGCGCCCTACTTTGCAGCAACAGTAATAGCCGCTATATCATTACCAAGCTTTTTTGATAATTTTGACTTAGAGGAAGGCGTCGTTACTGATAAGACATTCAATCAAAGTTTGCTTGCTGCAATCAGTAAATTCTAAGTTTGTCTTTTTGAGGGGATATTTTCCCTCTTAGGTAACTAACAATACAACAAGAGTCAGAATGCTTGAGCATATTATGCAAAAAGAAAGCATTGATGAAATTATGTTTAAGGATTCTGACTACGAGTACAACAAAGCTGACTTCACCGATTCTGACCATGGCCTTTCACGTATATCTATATATTCCAAGGCATACAAGCGACCATGGATGGCGCAAAGCGTTCCGAAACAGTATCTGCACATAAGCCCACAGCAGGTGATTGACTGTAATGAGGGTACAATCTTAAAGCCCATTCAACCAAACATTAAAAATGCTAAACCTTTATTTGGAGCCACTTTCTTTGGAGCATAAAAAGCCACTGGTGTAGCAATGGTCAGATTTAACTCTGATGCTAAATCGTGGCATATACTCACAACTAAAGCCGGATAAAGTAGGGTATCGCAACTAAAACAACGCCTATAATCAGTAAGCTAGTGACACTGGCAACAAAATAAGGAAACACAATTAACGCGATGCCAATACACAAGGGGACAATCGCACGTTGGCGTTTACCAAAAACAAAATAACCCATACCAATAGCGCCAAATAGAACACTCCACATGATCATTGATGCACTTCCCATCTCTAACCTCTTAATTAACGCCTGATAATTGACCATTATAATAAAGCGTTAAGATAATCATTGATCGTCTACTTCCCATCTCTAACCTCTTAGCTAACACCTGATAATTGACCATTATAATAAGGCTTTAAGATAATCATTGATCGTCTACTGCCCATCTTTAACCACTTAGTTAACGCCTGATAATTGACCATTATAATAAAGCGTTAAGATAATCATTGATCGTCTACAGCCCATCTTTAACCACTTAGTTAACGTCTGATAATTGACCATTAAAATAAAGCGTTAAGATAATCATTGATCGTCTACTGCGCGCCTTTAACCGCTTAGTTAACGCCTGATAATTGAATACTTAATGGTTTCTTAGTTAACAATCTTAATATCTACACCTTAGATCATAAGCTTGTATAAGGTTATAGCATGGAACTTGTTTACCTATCTATCGCCAGCTAATCACAAGCCACTCCCTTTCAATGATCAATCAATGACATCGATGCAGAATTATATTGAGCCTTACAGTTAATCTGGCTAATGACTTAAGTGCATCAGATAGGCACTTTCCTGTAAATGTTAACCCCCATTAGTTCTAAATGTTGCGTCCTAAAAATGGTGACGATCGATAACACATGATTACGATAGTGGGTTTCAGATTAGCGTTTTCTTAGATGTCAACCATCAATAACGATTCATCAATAAAGGATTATTGATGACAAATATCGACGTTACGATGATGTCGATTTTTTATAAAAAATCCAAAAATAACTGCAGCTGTAATGATTTCATGTAAAATTTTTTTGTTTTTAACAACATAAGATCAACGTTAAGATCGCAACAATCAACCTATGTAAAACATAGATTTACAGAAAATAATCGCATTCCTACCCTATTTTACAACCACTTTGTTGTGACCTATATCAAATTATAGCTTGATAGTTACAGCACTAATCATTAGCATACTTATTAATTGAGCGTTCAATTAATAATTCTTAATACAGATAACGGACCCCTTTTATGTCAAGACCGATAATGAAAAACGTCAGACAACAACAGCTGATAAATGCCACGTTAATGTCAGTCGAACGTCATGGGTTGCAACACACTACGATTAATACCATTAGTGGCTTGGCGGGAATGTCATCGGGAATTATCAGTCACTATTTTGGTGGCAAGCAAGGGTTAATAGAAGCCACGCAGAAATTTCTGTTAGATGAATTAAAGCAGGCATTACTGACGAGAACATCAGGCAAAACATTAACTCCAGTAACACGGCTTTCGATGATAGTGGAAGCAAACTTTACTGAATTACAACGTTCAAATGCCGCGACAAAAACATGGTTAAGCTTCTGGTCACAAGCGATGCACGATCCTGGGCTGGCAAGATTACAAAATATTAATAGTCAGCGGTTATACAGCAATCTGCTTTTTTCGTTTAAGCAATTATTACCCAATACCGCAGCGATTAATGCAGCAAAGCAAACCGCTGCAGTGATTGATGGTTTTTGGTTACGCAGCGCGCTGAGCTCCACCCCGATAGAAGATTTTAAGCAAGCCCAAATTTTATCTAAAGCCTTTATTGAGGCTGTGATCGTGCAACACGGAGAAATTGAATGTCAGCGTTAATTACATACCAAAATTATGTTCACGGTAAATACATTTCAAATGGTAGCGGAGAAACCTTCGAGGTTATTAATCCTGCGACTGGTGATGTCAGTTATTTAGTTGAAGTGGCTACCGAAACAGTACAACAGGCGGCTATTGCGAGCGCGAAAGCAGGATTTGCAATTTGGTCGGCAATGGCGCCAATCGAACGTAGCCGCATTTTATTAAAAGCCGTTGCCCTACTACGTGAACAAAATGATGAACTTGCAGCAGGTGAAGTATTGGATACCGGTAAGCCATGGCAAGAAGCATCGGTAGTTGATGTGGTTACTGGCGCCGACTCTATAGAGTTCTTTGCCGGACTTGCCCCAAGTATTGAAGGCAATCAACAACCTGTTGGAGCGGACTTTTATTACACTCGCCGCGAGCCATTAGGCATTTGTGCCGGCATTGGTGCTTGGAACTATCCGCTGCAAATAGCTTGTTGGAAAGCGGCACCTGCGCTCGCTTGCGGTAATGTGATGATTTTTAAGCCATCAGAAGAAACACCACGCGGTGCAATGCGTTTGGCAGAAATATTCACACAAGCTGGCGTACCAGATGGCGTATTTAACGTTGTTCAAGGTGACGGTAAAGTGGGCGCATGGCTAACCAGTAATGAAGATATCGCTAAAGTGTCATTCACTGGCGAAGTCGGTACCGGTAAAAAAGTCATGGCAGCTGCGGCGGGAACACTTAAAGACGTAACCATGGAACTTGGTGGTAAGTCGCCATTGATAATATTTAACGATGCCGATGTTGAAAATGCCGTTTCTGCGGCAATGTTAGCCAATTTTTATACGCAAGGCGAAGTGTGTACCAATGGTACGAGAGTCTTTGTGCAGCAAGATATTTATCCACAATTTATTCAACGTTTAAAAGAACGTACTGAGCAGAATATTGTTTGCGGCGACCCAATGGACCCTAACACTAATTTCGGCGCGTTGATTTCACGAGATCATCAACAAAAAGTGCTTGATTATATTGAGATTGGTAAAAAAGAAGGGGCGACTTTGTTAACGGGCGGTAGTGCATTAAAGCCTGACAATGCGCCAAATGGTTTCTTTGTCGCGCCAACAATTTTTACTGATTGCACTGATGAAATGACGCTATCTAAAGAAGAAGTCTTTGGCCCAGTCATGTCGGTATTGACCTTTACTGATGAAGACGAAGTCGTTAAACGTGCTAATAGTACACATCTAGGCTTAGCGGCTGGGGTGTTTACCCAAGACATTACTCGCGCTCATCGGGTTATTCATCAAATTCAAGCTGGTATTTGTTGGATCAATGCTTATGGTGCCTCACCAGCAGAAATGCCGGTTGGTGGTTACAAAATGTCTGGTATTGGCCGCGAGAATGGCTCTGAAACCTTGAAAGCATACACCCAAATTAAAGCTGTTTACGTTGGTATGCAGTCACTTGAAAGCCCATTTTAGGAGTGACCAATTAATGTCTACGCAAATATCTCATGAATACGATTATATTATTGTCGGTGCCGGAAGCGCAGGTTGTGTATTAGCCAACCGCTTAACGGAAAACCCTGACAATAAAGTCCTCATACTTGAAACCGGAGGTAGCGACAAAAGCATTTTTATTCAAATGCCTACGGCGTTATCTATCCCGATGAATACCAAAAAGTATGCATGGCAGTTTGAAACAGAAGCAGAACCCCATTTAGATAATCGTCGTATGCATTGCCCTCGAGGCAAGGTACTCGGCGGCTCATCATCCATTAATGGCATGGTTTATGTGCGTGGCCATGCGCGTGATTTTGACGAGTGGCAGCAACAAGGTGCAAAAGACTGGGATTATGCTCACTGTCTGCCTTACTTTAAAAAAGCTGAAACCTGGTCTTTTGGCGGTAATGTTTATCGCGGTGATAAAGGTCCATTAGCAGTTAATAACGGTAATGAGATGAAAAACCCGTTATATCAAGCTTTTGTTGATGCAGGTGTCGATGCCGGTTACCTAGCGACGAGTGATTACAATGCCAGTCAGCAAGAAGGCTTTGGCCCAATGCACATGACAGTTAAAAACGGCGTGCGTTGGTCTACAGCCAATGCGTACCTTCGCCCTGCGATGAAACGCTCGAATTTAACCGTGGTTACTCATGCGCTTGTACATAAAGTAATTATGCAAGGCAAAACGGCTGTTGGCGTTCGTTACGAACGTAAAGGCGAGCTAATTGATGTTAACTGCAATAAAGAAGTGATTTTATCAGCAGGTTCTATTGGTTCGCCGCATATTTTACAACTGTCGGGCATTGGCGATGCCAGTACATTAGCGAGTGCAGGTATTGAGCAAGTTCATCAATTGCCTGGTGTAGGCCAAAACTTGCAAGACCATTTAGAGTTTTACTTCCAATTTAAGTGCTTAAAACCGATTTCGCTTAATGGCAAGATAGATCCATTAAGCAAATTATTTATTGGTGCGCGATGGATTTTAAATAAATCGGGTTTAGGCGCAACTAACCATTTTGAGTCTTGTGGTTTTATCCGCTCAAAAGCCGGTTTAGAGTGGCCAGATCTGCAATATCATTTCCTACCTGCAGCAATGCGTTACGACGGTAAAGAAGCGTTTGCGGGCCATGGTTTCCAAGTGCATATTGGCCACAACAAACCTAAAAGCCGCGGTGCAGTAACGGTCGTATCAAATGATGCCAAGGTTGCCCCACAAATTCAGTTCAATTATTTGTCACATCAAGATGATATCGAAGGTTTTAGAGCGTGCGTTCGTTTGACCCGTGAAATTATTAATCAACCGGGTTTAGATGAATATCGTGGTGAAGAAATTCAGCCAGGCTTAGCGGTCAAAACCGATGAAGAAATTGACCGTTTTGTCAGAAGCTCAGTTGAAAGCGCCTATCACCCTTCTTGCTCGTGCAAAATGGGTGAGGATGATATGGCCGTGGTTGATTCAGAAACGAAAGTTCACGGTATTAACGGTTTAAGAGTCGTTGACTCATCTATTTTTCCAACCATTCCTAATGGGAATTTGAACTCACCGACCATCATGGTTGCCGAGCGTGCTGCCGACATTATTTTAGGTAACAAGCCACTGGCACCCAGTTTGGCAAAAGTGACTATTGCTAAGCATTGGCAAACATCACAACGCTTACAAGCTCCGAAACGACATTCCGATTAGCCCTCATTCATTGATGTGTATTCCTATATACACATCAATAACAGGTTGTGGCCAACCTTCACAATTGTAAATGGCCAATTTAGCTGAGATCAATCTATCAGGGTTTAACTATCGTCAACACGATACTTAAGGCTTGAGGGCATTTTGCCTTTAAAAATTGTTCTATGGCATTAAAAACATACAACAAGGAGCCAAAAAATGACGACCTGGTTATCAATAGGTATTCTATTTACTTTTGCCGCAATCGCATTTGTGATTTATCGTTGGGGTAACATGCAGTGTATTGGTGTCACCCCAGTACGTAAGTTTACCTTTATTGCTATTTTGTTCACCTCCGGGCTTGATGTAGGTTTAATCATGTTCCCGTTGACTGAGTTTGCCGGTTATGCCGATTTAGCTGCCAGTCCAGAATATGGATTTACTAATCCACTGGCAATTGAGTTTGGCTTTTGGGCCTGCTTAATTTGGGCATTTTACTTTTTAACCTGCTTCTACTTCTGTGTCATTGAACCCAGAGTAAAGTATTTTGAAATTCCACTGATTAAGTTTATCAATAACATCGTCATCATTGGTACGTGTGCCTTCACCGCTTATTTATTATTAAGCAATTTACCTTGGTATTTACCACAGTTAGGTGATGGTGAAAGCATTGTCGGCAGCTTCTACCTCATTGTGTTTATGGTTATTGCTGCAGCAGTGTATTCAAGCACCAGTATTCGCTATGTTCGTTATCTCAGTTTAGGCAGTACTTGGTTATTCTTAGGCTTAATCGCCGTTATGTGGTCTGGTGCATTTTTATCCGATGACTCAAGTGTCGGTGAGTTTTTCACTACATTTGCATTAATTGGCGACTACTTTGCTAACATTCATAACTTTGTACTACCGATAAACGATTATCATGAGTTCTACCTGTTCTGGTGGTTTGCTTGGAGCATTATGATTGGTCAATTTACGGCACGCTTTGTGGGTGGTATGAAAACCTATCAAGTGTTACTGGCTATGATGGTATTCCCTTCAATCCCGATCGCGATTTGGTTTACAGTGTTGTATTACTACAGTGCAAACGCTCTCGATACCTCAGGGTTTTATAATCTTGCTATGGTAGTAGTAGGGATAACATTTGTAATTAACTCATTAGATTCACTCGTTCGTTTATATACTGACAATTTGAACATCACTGTTGAACGTTTTGGTAAAGTTCCTTATATCGTTGGTAATATTGTTGTACTGAGTGGCTTAACCTTATTATTTAAACTAGACTTTTTACAGATTCAATTAGTAGGCGCACTGGCTATAGGCTTGATATTAAGCTGTTTCATATACATTTTGAAATCGCACCATCGTACGGTCGGGGATATTGAACGCTCTCCAAAAGAAAATAAAATCGATTTTACTAAAATCGAATTAGCAGACTAAACAATAAAAACAATCCAAGGAATAATGATGAATACGACAATAAAAAAGTTAGCCCTATTAAGTTTATTTACCCTACCCACTTCTGTCATGGCAGGAGAACTGAGCACAACGGTTAATGCAACGTCTGATTACACTTTTAATGGTGTAAGCCAAACAGATAATAGCCCAGCATTACAAGCTAGCCTAGATTACGCGGCCGATGATGGTTGGTATGTCGGTGCTTGGGCATCAAACGTAGACTTTGGTGGCGGAGATGATACTTGGCTAGAGCTTGATTTTTATGCTGGTAAATATTTTGAGTTAACAGACCGAGTATCGCTCGATGCGGGTATTGCTTACTACACATATCACGGCGATGATGCCTCTGATGAGTATTACTATCCAGAGGTATACACTAAGTTTGGTTATGCTTCATCACTTGGTCAAAGTGAATTAAACTTCTGGTACTCATGGGATTATTTTGGTGTTGATGCAGGTCATTACATCATGATGGCAGCCCATACATTCACTGTTGCAGAAGGTCATGACATTCGCGTCAGCTTCGATCGTTCAACGTCGCAAGACGAAAATAAGTGGGCATGGGGAGACAGTGATTCTTACAACCATTATCGTGCAGAATACATGACAAGCTGGGAAGGTTTTGATTTCAACCTTGCAGTAGAAGATACCAGCCTAGATAGCGATATCAGTGATACTCGTGCTGTGGTATCTGTGGCGCGTACTTTTAGCTTATAATTTGCCATAATTGAAAAAATAACCAAGCAGAATAATGTCTATAGCATTATTCTGCTTTTTTTTGATATTGGACATGAGTCATAAGCTGAATTCTGTTATGGTGCGTGGTGAATTATGAGGGGATTATGGAAAAATACGAACAACTACTAATTTCATTACGGCGAGTGATCAGAGCTATTGATATTCACTCGCGTCAATTAAATAAACTATCCGGTCTGACTGGACCACAATTAATGGTTATGCAGAAAGTGGATCAACTTGAAGCACCATTAGCAAAAAAAATCGCGCAAGAGATTAATTTAAGTGCGGCGACAGTGACGACCATAATTGATCGACTCGAAAATCGTGGCATGGTGATTAGAACGCGCAGTGAAACTGACAAGCGCAAAGTACACTTGTCATTGAGTGATGCTGGTAAAACATTATTAAACAGTGCACCTAAACCGCTACAAGAGCATTTTATTATGCGTTATCAAAATCTTGAAGAATGGGAACAAAGC
Source organism: Shewanella sp. SR43-8 (assembly GCF_014163775.1). Classification (NCBI taxonomy): domain Bacteria; kingdom Pseudomonadati; phylum Pseudomonadota; class Gammaproteobacteria; order Alteromonadales; family Shewanellaceae; genus Shewanella; species Shewanella sp. SR43-8. The sequence continues at coordinate 294,970 of NZ_JACJDX010000007.1, forward strand.
CAATTATTGTCGGCCGTTGAGCGCATCGCCACCATGATGGATGCAAATGATATTGATGCGGCGCCTGTATTGTACGTCGGCCAAATTCAAGTAGACGATCCTGCTCAATAAGTCCCCTTTACAGCCTGTAGCGCAAGAATAATCTTGCGTTATAAGCTTGCTGGCTAGCCTTTAACTTTTAGCCCTCCAGATGATGTTATTGCTTAGCAATCATTGCGATGCCTGCAATGCAATGCAACCCGATTAAAATATCAACTTCATACCAAATTCACACCAAGCTCATTACTGGCCTTTAACTCATGCAAGGCACATTGTGGCTATATCTAAAATCAGCTCACAATTTCAAGAGCAATACGCGATGTATCATCAAATTAACCTGCGCCTGTACGCCTGATGTTCAAGTTGAGCGCGAGGGATTTTATCTTTTCAGCATTTTATCTATCTACTTATCACTGAATGTGTAGGCTAAATTACAGACGTAAAAAAGCCCCAACTATTGTTGAGGCTTTTTTACACCATACTTAAGTATGTAATTTCTTACTATAAATAATGGTACCCGAGGCCGGACTTGAACCGGCACGCTTATTCAGCGAGGGATTTTAAATCCCTTGTGTCTACCGATTCCACCACTCGGGCAAAGTGTTGTTTTAACCGCTACTAAAAGTAACCATTAAACGCAATTTTGTGGAGGCGCGACCCGGAGTCGAACCGAGATAGACGGATTTGCAATCCGTAGCATAGCCATTCTGCCATCGCGCCAT